>JADFSS010000011.1 GCA_022560655.1 Candidatus Neomarinimicrobiota bacterium | reverse complement strand
CTGGCATGATTGAATCATTGCGCGTGGAGTACGCCGAAAAGTTTGATGACCTGCTCAGCAGCAGGTTGCAATTAGGTTGCAATTTGGAGACAGAACCAGACCCATCCAGACCAATAGCGGGTAAGCAAGAAGCCCCTGGTTTCTCGTCGGGGGCCTCGTCAGTGCCGAGGGGGGGACTCGAACCCCCACGTCCTTGCGGACACCGGATTTTGAGTCCGGCGCGTCTACCAATTTCACCACCTCGGCAGGCTGGTCTGGTGGCCGGCGAAAAAGTTAGACTGTGCCCCAGGGTGGTATGAAGCGTTTTCCTCTGGCAGGGGCCGGGTTCAGGCCAGCGCGGCCCCGGCCGCCTGCATTTCCGCCAGAGCCTTGGCTGCATCGCCCGGGGCAACGTTCACACCCCGCACCGCATCCTCCATGACCGTGACCTGGAAGCCCGCCTTGAGTCCATCCAGGCTGGTGGCTCGCACGCAGTAGTCGGTCGCCAGCCCACACACCACCAGCTGCTCCACCTGCGCCGCACGTAGCTGCTCCGCCAGCGAGGTGCCATCAAAGCCGGAGTAGGCATCCCGCTCCTTGTGGTCTCCCTTGGTAACGACGGTTGCGTCAGAGGGCAGCCGGAGGTCAGGGTGAAACTGCGCGCCGTGGGTCTGCTGCACGCAGTGGGGCGGCCAGATGCCGCCCTGGGCCTCAAAACTGATGTGCCCTGTGGGGTGCCAGTCCCGGGTGGCAAAAATAGGCTGCCCAGCGCGGGCAAACTGCTCGATAAGGTCGTTCACCAGCGGCACAATTTGGTCGCCCTCGGCGACGGCCAACGAGCCCCCGGGACAAAAGTCGTTTTGCAGGTCGACAATGATCAGGGCCTGCTTAAGCATGTATCCGCTCCATGGATGAGGTCACCGCAGCATTATAAGCGGGCGCGGGGTCAAAGTTCGAATCTTTCCAGGCGCGGGTTAGCCTGGTAGCGACGACCCACCTTTGACCGGGGTTGCCCCTTTACCATCACCACGTCAGCCGTAAAATCGGCCTTCCCCACAACCAGTGCCGAGCCTACACCGTAGGCGTCTACGGGTACGCCGGCCTCTTCGAACGCCTGGATGCGCTGGGCATCGAAACCACCTGACGCCACGATCTTTACATGGTCGAAACCTTCGGCATCCAGAGCCCGGCGCACGTTCTCCACCAGCTGGGGGTTGACGCCCGTGGGGCTGAACGTACCCATGCCCGGGAGCACCGACTCGTCTACCAGAGTGGCGGCCGTATCCAGGCGCACCCCCCATAGCCGCTCCTGCAATCCCCGCGCTACCGTCAGAGCCGTGTTCACACTGTCGTTGTCGAAGTCCACCAGCGCAATGAGGTTGGTGTCGGGGAAGTTCTCCGCATAGAGCTGGACGGCCTTAAGGGTGTCGCCATCACAGGCGGCGATGAGGGCGTGGGGGATCGTGCCGGCCCCGGCCTTGCCCCACCATTCACCCTGGGCATCGGTGGACACCTCCCGTGCGCCGCCAATTTTGGCAGCATAGCCGTCACCGCCCTGCATGAACCAGTGGTCGAAGCGTGCAGGAAAGTAGAGGATGGGTTTCCCCGCTGCCGCTTCAACGACCTGGCGCACGTTGGTGGCGATCTTGGTGCGGCGGGCCAATATCCCCAGATAGAGTGTTTCCAGATGGGTGAATTGGTATAGCGGGCCCTCAATGGTCATGACCGTCTCCCACGGTTCAATGGCGTCGCCGTCCCGCAGAGCGTGCACGGCCAGCTCGTCAGGGGTACTCCGCCATAGCCGGTCCAGGGCGTGTTCAGCCTCCAATCGTTCGCGCTGGGCCTTCAGCATCTCCTCCTTCGAGCTGTAGTAAAGTGACCGGATTTTCTTTTTCAAACTGATGTACTCGTCGAAGAGCTCATAGGCTGCCTGGCGATCGGTATAGGTGCCGGTGCATAGTTTCAGGATGGCCAGGGCCTCATCCACGCCGCACAGGACGGCCTTCTTCTTCTGGAATACCTGCATCAGCACGGATGTCTTCATCCCGGCATTTTCCAGGGCCACCTTGCTGCGCCAGAAATAGACGTCCGAGCGGTAGCCGCGGCGGATCTCGTGGACCGGGATGTCGAAGGTCTCAGGGGGCAGAGGTGTGTAGCGGGCGCGGGTCACTGTGCGTACTTGCAGCCGGGAACTTACGGCTGCGGCATGGCTCCCGGCAATTTGGCGTGGCTGAACTGGAATGCCAATCGGGGCCTAGCCGCTAGCTGCTCCCCAGTGCCTGGCGGAGAGCCTCCGCGAGGTCGGGATGAGCATACTCGAAGCCCGACGCCAGCAGTTTGGTGGGCACCACATGAGTGCTGGCCAGCAGCATTTCATCGGCCATCTCACCAAACATGAGCCGTAGCAGCGCTGTGGGCAGGGGGAGCACGGCGGGGCGGTGCAAGACCTGACCCAGCACCTTGGTGAACTGGCGGTTGCTCACTGGGTTGGGTGCCACCAGGTTCACGGGCCCCTCCAGTGCTTCCTGGGTGAGAATATGCTCCAGCGCCCGGACGAGGTCATGCAGGCTGATCCAGCTCCACACCTGTTGACCAGAGCCCAAGCGGCCGCCCAGCCCCAGTTTGAACGGCAGCAGCATCTTGCCCACTGCGCCGCCGCCCCGGCCCAGCACCAGGCCAAAGCGGGGGTGCACGACCCGCATGCCGGCCGCCCGGGCGGGGGCCGCCGCCTGCTCCCAGGCTCGGCAGGCCTCAGCCAGAAAACCCCGCCCCGACGCCGCGTCCTCACCCAGCTCAGCGTCGCCCCGGTCACCGTAGTAACCGATGGCCGAGGCCGACACCAGCACCTTGGGTGGCTGTTCCAGCCCGGCCAGGGTTTGGGCCAGCAGCGCGGTGCCGGCCACGCGGCTCGTGAGAATGCGCTCTTTTTTGAGCCTGGTCCACCGTCCGCTGGACAGGGATTCGCCCGCCAGGTGTACCACCGCGTTAAGCCCTTCAAGGCCGGCAGGATCGAGGCTCCCCTCGGCGGGATTCCAAAATACGGTGCCCGGACCGGCGTCAGTGTCGCGCCTGACCAGACGGGTCACGCGATGCCCCTGGCCTTCCAGATGAGCGACGAGTGCCGAACCGATAAATCCGCTGGCACCTGAGACGAGAATATTCAAACCGTTTACCCCCCCGTTGGACGGCTGAATTTCGCGTAAATTGCCTTGCCGGGGTACCAAATACTTCATCTGCATCGGCGGCGTCGAGCCGGCCGGGATCGTCCCGCCGGCCAGCGGTGATAATGAGCCGATCTCGGACGGTGCACTACCAGCCCCTCATCTAGACCGCTCGTATGGGGCTCTAGGCTGCCGGTCTCAGGGTGCTTCAGTTGAGGCGTCAGCTACTCATTGGCAACGTGAAAGGTGCGTTTCCAATTTCGAAATTCATCAGAAACCGATCCGATGAGGGGCCTTGACAAGTCAGGCAGGCACCGGTCTGAGCTCCTTGACCGGAACTGTCCAAGGCATCGTTTTACTTCTCACGGCCCAGCGTGGTCAGTACCCCGGCAATCACCCCCCATGCGATCGGGTGCATCAGGCCAAGGCCAATTTTAGTTGAGGTGGCAACACCGGCTGGTAGGGTCAGGGGGAATAGGAACGATAATACGAAGAGGACACCCGAAATAATCCAAAACAGCCGAATGGGACGGGCTCGAAATTTACCCAGCAGCGCCAGGAGTATCGTCGCTCCAACAGCAGAAACAACACTCAAAAAGATAATTACCCCCGCCGGCATAGGCTCCAATGGGCCGCTGGGACCTCCCATGGGGATAATGTATGGAATCCCAAACAGTCCCTTGGTAATCCAGAATAAAACAAGATTGGCAAAGGATGCACCGGCCGCCGCAATCAGCCCGACCCGCCACAGTTTACCCATCGGGATGATCTGTTCACCTTGGGTAGAACTGCTGGCTGTATTCGTTGTGGTTGTCATCATTGTTCTCCTTGAGGTCTTATTTTGGTCATTGTGGCATCGTCATCCGTTATCGTATTAGCAAGCCTTGAGGCTCATGAATAGTTCATCTTTCACGGCTACAGGCCGCCGCGCCATGAAGTACGTTCTTAAAGGGTGGCCACTTCTGCCCACCGGTGGCTGCCAGGCACATTCCCAACAAATGTTCCTGGGGTGAGTCCCTCTTGAGTTGTTCCCAAACAGTTAATAGTTCCAGTCTGCGGTTACCACAGATAAACGGAATGAGGCCTGCTCTTCGGACGAACGTGGACTCGCGGTGGTAATTTAAACTTAAAACTTGTAGGCTTAAACAATTTAATCTTAAATTAAATATCATGGGAACCCACTTCAAGGGCACCTTGGAACAGACCCTGGCCCTCGATACTTGGGTCAAGATGTCCCGGGCTAAGGAATCAGTTGGCCGTATGCTCAAGCCTTGTCTGGGTCAGCACGGGGTCACCAGCGCCCAGTTTGGCGTTCTGGAGATGCTTTACCATCTTGGGACCCTCAATCAGACCGTCATTGGCCAGAAGTTGCTTGTAAGCGGGGGTAATGTGACCCTGCTGGTCGATAATCTGGAGAAGCATAGCTGGGTTGAGCGGCGACGCAGCCGCAAGGACCGTCGCGTTATTAAGGTCCACCTTACCACTGCCGGAAAGGCCGTCACTGAGCAGCTGCTGCCCATCCATGTAGAGGCGCTGACCCATGCTCTCGCAGTGCTCACCTTAGGCGAGCGGGAAACGCTTGGAATCCTTTGCAAGAAACTTGGTAGGGGACAGCCAACTGACCCAGTCAGAACAGGATGAATTAGGCCGCGACAGTTCCGGTTCGGCAGGGTCCTGGGCTCAAAAACAGCGCGGAGGGGGACACGCCGGCTGCATGAACTGGACCCCTTGCTCCAACGGGATGAGTTCAAGAGTGAATACCCCGCCGCGGATCCAGGCGGAGGCCTTACCAGCAAAGTGTTGATCTTTGGAAGGGGTGAGCTCATCCAGGTGATGACCGGGAATGAGGGCGCATGCTCGCTCGTGGTCGCCGCCGGACGCCTGAATGAACCCATCGCGCAGCAAGGCCCTTTGGTCCTGAATACGGAAGAGCAGCTGCGCCCAGCCTGCGTGGATGATTGGAGCGGCACCTTGGATCAGTACTTCGACAAATGCGTTATGGAGTTTTTGCACTCAGAACTGTCCCCAACGCATGGACTTAGGGTGCAAACCCTGGGAGCTTTGAAGCGTCGTCGCAGAACGACGAACGACTCGGAGTGCCGCCATGAGTGAGGATGAGCGCTCGGCTGTTTTCAACGCGGCCTATGAAGGTCAGCCGCCCTGGGACATCGGTCGTCCGCAACCAGCATTGCTGGCATTAGAGGCGGCAGGTAAGATTACGGGCTCCGTCCTGGATGTCGGTTGCGGTACGGGCGAGCTGGCGCTCTTCTTCGCGGAGAAAGGTTATGACGTCTGGGGCATTGACTCTGCTCCAGAGGCCATCCGGCAAGCCCGGTCAAAAGCCAACCAGCGTCCGCTGCAGGTCAGCTTTAAGATAGCCAGCGCCATGAAATTGGATCAATTAGACCAGCACTTCGATACGGTTGTGGACTGTGGCCTTTTTCACGTTTTCAGTGCTGCGGAACGACCTGTGTTTGTGAACCAATTGCGATCCGTCCTGCTTCCCGGTGGCAAGTATTTCATGCTGTGTTTCAGTGACCGGGAGCCGGGGACGAGCGGTCCCCACCGGGTGAGCCGGAATGTAATCCGGTCGGCCTTCCGGGATGGCTGGCGGATTGATCAGATTCAGGAAGCCCGCTTTGAAACCCATATTCATGCGGAAGGTGCCCTTGCCTGGCTGGTGTCCATTACCAGGATCTGACGATGTGGAAGACCACTTAGGCTGAAGGGATGCAGACATGAATGAAGTTCTTGAGAGGGTCTCAACCGAGACGTCAGGCAGCATGTCAGAGAGTGAGGCTGCCTCCGATGATCATCTTCTGGACGCCTTTTCACGGGCCGTGATCAGGGCGGCGGAAAAAGTCAGCCCAGCTGTGGTTAAAATTGACGTTCTTCAGCGACCAGGGCGCCGGCGGATGCGAACTCCGCTACCTCCCTGGGGAAGACAGGGGAGTGGCTCGGGCTTTATTTTCACTCCGGATGGATTTATCCTCACCAACAGCCATGTCGTGCACGGAGCCACCAGGATCGAGGTCACTTTCCCGGATGGACGACAATTTCAGGCTGATCTCATGAGCGATGATCTGGATACAGATCTAGCTGTCATCCGAATCGATGCCCCAGACTTGGTGCCCGTGCCCATGGGCAACTCACAATCCATTCGGGTAGGACAGTTGGTCATTGCGATTGGTAATCCGTATGGCTTCCAGTGCACAGTCACAACGGGGGTCGTGAGCGCACTGGGGCGTTCGCTCCGGTCCCGTTCGGGACGCCTGATAGAGAACGTTATTCAGACCGATGCCGCTCTTAATCCCGGCAGCTCAGGCGGGCCCTTGATCTCCACGCGTGGCGAGGCCATCGGCGTTAACACAGCCATTATTCTGCCGGCGCAGGGTATTTGTTTCGCTATCGGAATGAACACCGCTCAACTGGTAGCAGGGCAACTCATTAAAGATGGCCGAGTACGACGCAGCTATTTGGGTATCGCGGGTCACAATGTTCCCATTCCACGACGAATCGTGCGATTGCATGGCCTGTCCACTGAAAAAGGCGTTTTGGTCATTACCAGTGAGCAGGATAGCCCGGCGAGCCGGGCGGGCTTGCGGGAGGGAGACATCATCATAGGTTTTGACGGGCAACCGGTTGCCGGTATTGACGACCTGTACCCGCTCTTGACTGAAAAGCTGGCTGGGGTAAAGTCCACCATAACCCTCCTCCGGCGCTCCCAAAAATTATCCGTGGACATCATTCCTGAGGAGTCGCAGGCTGGGGATGTAGAGTAGCTGTGGCCGTATTCATCCGGATAAGCATGGCTGAGGGTTGATCAGCGTGCTCGATCCTGATGCCGGCAAGCCCTGCGAAGCATCGCTTGAGAGCGTGCTAAGGTCAGCACCATGAAGCTTACGACCTGTAACCAGACGGAGCGCACGTGTTCATAGCATTATCGTGATAGGAGTATCAGATGGCTCAACATGATCTACGGCAGAAGCCCGCCGCGCCGGGGGAGCACAGCAAATCAGTGACGATCCTCGAAACAAAGGATCAGACGCCGACGATCCGATCCATCCGGGTTACCAAGCCCGCCGGCTTTTCTTTCCAGGTAAGCCAGGCCATGAAACTTACGCTGGATGTGGAGGAGGGGCGGGACTGGCACATACTGTCGATCGCAAGCTCTCAGACGAGGGACTACCTGGAGTTCGCTATCCGCAATTCAGAGAGCCCTTTCAAGCGCGCTTTCTATTTGCTCAAACCGGGTGACGAAATTCGCGTCAGCGGCCCAATTGGGCATTTTTTCCTCGAATCCGACCGCCCGGGGATCTTCATAACCGGTGGCATCGGGATCACGCCGTTCAAGAGTATTATTGAGTATGCCACTGACTCGGGACTGCCTACGCCCCTGACCCTGGTGTACGGCAATCGGAGTCCGGATGAGGTGGCCTACAAGGAGCAGCTTGATGAGTTGGCACAAACAAACGGGAATCTCCGAATCGTCTACACTGTTAGCCAGCCTGCGCCGGAACTAACCTGGGATCATCGCGTCGGCCGCATAGATGGGGACTTGCTGGATGAAGTGGTTGCAGGCGGGGGCGACGCCATCTACTACCTCGCGGGCCCACCCAGCTTGGTGTTTGAGCTCGGGCAACTGGTTGAGGCCCTGGGCGTTCCGCCGGAGCGTATCCGCTCGGAGCTGTTTCGTGGCTACCCATAACTCGCCTAGCATGGACGACCTGCAGTTTCAACTCACGTCCCAGATCATGCTTGAGCAAAAAGCCCAAAACCACTTTCAGTAAAATACCCGCTCGCCAACCGACCTGGGCCCCCGTGGCCGGGATCGTCCGCTGCATGCCATTATTAGCCAGCCGGCCTCGTCCCGCCGGCCAGCGGTGATAATGGGCTGATCTGAGCCACGAAAAGCCCGCCTTTCAGGCCTGAAATAGCCTTCCGCCCGAATACCTGCCGGACACGCCACCAATCCTGCTGTCGGTCGGTCGCGTGGCCGTCTGTCTGGCGCCTTGGGGGCTTTTGCTATCCCGTCACGTTGCACGTATATTTGGGTAGCCTACTGCGCCAACTTATGTCCGAACGATCCAGACTCCCCGTCTTGCTTATCGAGCTGATGCGTCGCCTAGTTTTCCAGGCGGTTCTGGGGGCAGGGTAGCGTCAAAACTGTGAAACGGCAACGCAAACTCGCAGCCGTTACGTTTTCAATGGGCAACACGGCCGGGAGGATAGAAATGAAAACATCGTTAATATTGCTGCTGACCTTGATAAGTTTTTCTCCAGTATCTTCAGACGGAGAAGTGGTGTCTAAAAACGAACATGTAATTCAACTGATAGCCGAGCTATCCTCGCCTAGTGATCCAGGAATTCAATACGTTATTGTAGATAAAAACTCTGTGGTTTTCGAGCATAGTTTTGGGATGGCTGACATTAAGAACAAAACCCCATTAAGTCTTGCTCATACCATGGCTGCATTTTCAATGACTAAAACGCTGACGGCTATTGCTGTATTGCAGCTAGTGCAACGGGGGAAAATAAAGTTAGATAGTCAAGCATCCCAATATGTAGAGCACCCTTATAATTCCGAAATTACTATAAGGCATCTCCTGAGCCATACATCTGGCATTCCAAACCCAATCCCACTGAAATGGGTTCATTTGGCAAACAGCCATGATAGTTTTAGTGAAGTAGAGGCTCTCTCACAAGTCCTTGCAGCTAATCCCAAGCGGGACGCTTTACCAGGGGGAAAATACGGATATTCAAATATTGGCTATTGGTTGCTTGGGGGAATTATCGAAAAAATAAGTGATCGGGAATATAGTGACTACATAAACGAAAATATCTTTGAGCCGTTGGGTCTAACGCCGAGTGAAATTGGGTTCCGGATAAATAATGAAGATAATCATGCAAAAGGGTATTTGAAAAAATACTCATTTATGAATTTAATTAAGTCCTTCGTAACTGATAGAGAAGTTTGGGCTGGGTATGAAGGAGGCTGGCTTCATATAAGAAATGTATACGCCAACGGCCCTGCATTTGGAGGTGCCATCGGCTCTGCCAAAGCGTTTAGTCGTGTGCTGCAGGATTTAATAGCTGAAAACTCAGCTTTACTAGAAAAAAATGCAATGCGAGGGCTTTATTCACAACAAAAGACTAACTCAGGTGAAAATATTGAGATGACATTAGGCTGGCATGTTGGGGAAATCAGCGGCGTCAAATATTATTATAAAGAAGGGGGTGGAGCAGGTTATCACAGTGAAATGAGGGTCTATCCTGATCTCGGCTTGGCATCCGTAATAATGGCAAACAGAACATCATTTAATACAAGGAAGAAGTTGAGTAACCTTGATAGTAATTTCATAAATCAATGAAAATATAACAATGCCATCGAGGGGATTTTCAAAAGCTACGCGGCTTTCGCTTCGCTGCAGCCACACCACTTTTGCAGGCCGGTGATGGGAAAGGCTAAGTCGCCAGTGAAGCCTCGGAATTGTTCGGCGTCTGAGCATTGTGGATCATGCGTGTGATTGTGCTAAGAGACACTTTAGCTAAGTTGAACGTGCTGCAAAAGAGTCATGGAGACGGTTTTAGAGGAGTCAGTAGCAGTTGCCCGGGACATGCGCGGGCCATCAGAAGGTGCTTCTGAAGTAGTTAGTTCATCAGTCTAATGCCGCGGCTTGGCCATCACCATACCATTTCGGAGGCCGGACTCATCGGTTGGTGGCCGGCAGGTTCCTCATCCATCCACCTTCTTAGATTGTCACTGCCAGGATTTCTCATGTCCATCAAGCGCCTTTGTCCCGATCCATCGGGAGGCAGTGGCCCTTGTCCCGCAGAATACGGGGGTGCTGCTGAAGTAGCTCCCTTCCCAAGCTCTTTTTGGCTTGTCCCGCATCGCCCCACTTTGCCCCGCCGTAGGCGGCGGCCGCAACTTGTCCCCATCCATCGGGAAGCAGTGGCCCGGCCCTCTCACCCGCGTCAATCCTCGTCCTTCCTTGAGCGCCGGCCTCCCGTTACCTTCCTTCGCCCCGCTTAGTCCCGCCAACGGCGGTGGCCAACGGCGGCGGCCTCCGGCTCTTTGACAACCGGCCCTGCTTGCTTCTCCTCCCCTCTCCTCAAGGAGAGGGGCCTCACGAAGTGAGCGGGGTGAGGTCTCCTGGACTCGTCCAGCCCGCTGGCCCTCCTGGGGGTCACTTTGGTATCACTTCGGTATCACTTCAGTATCACTTTGGTATCACCCCTCCCGTCGGTGAGGGTGATACCACCGGGGGTGGGAGGGGCCTCGGCGTAGACGCCACGGCGAGCCGGTCACCACTTCCGTCGGTGAGCGTAATACCTGCCCCGCCATAACTTGTCCCGATACGTCGGGAAGCGGTGGCCGCCAGGCGGGGCGCGGGCGCCCCGGACCGCCCCGGCAAGCTTAACTTCCGCCATGCAGCCTCCTGACGCATGGCAGTAGCGGCCCCCCTCACCCCGGCCCAGCTGGAGTTGTGGGAGCCGGTCATCGGACTGGAGGTGCACGCCCAGCTGGCCACCGAGTCCAAAATGTTTTGCGGCTGCCGGCGGGTCTACGGCGCGCCCCCCAACACCCGCACCTGCCCCGTCTGCCTGGGCTACCCCGGCGCCCTGCCGGTGCTCAATGAACAGGCGGTGGAATTTGCCATCCGCATGGGGCTGGCGGTGGGCTGCCGCATCCGGCCGCTGACACGCTTCGCACGCAAGAACTATTTCTACCCCGACCTGCCCAAGGGCTATCAGATTTCCCAGTACGACGAGCCCATCTGCGAGGGGGGCAGTCTGTCGTTTGTCATGGAGGATGGCGCCACCTGCAAGGTGGGCATCACCCGCATCCACATGGAGGAGGACGCCGGCAAGACCATCCACGGCCTGCCCGGTAGTTCCGCCGACGGCAGCTACGTGGACTTCAATCGCTGCGGCACGCCGCTCATCGAGATCGTCAGTGAACCCGACATCCGCTCACCCCAGGAGGCCCACCGCTATCTGACGCGCCTCAAGCAGACCTTGCAATATACCGGCGTCAGTCATGCCGACATGGAGAAGGGGGAGCTGCGCTGCGACGCCAACGTTTCCGTCCGTCCCCGGGGGCAGGCCGCCTTGGGCACCCGCACCGAGATGAAAAACCTTAACTCGTTTCGTGGTGTGGAGCGGGGGCTGAGCTATGAGATTGTCCGGCAGATCGAGGTGCTGGAGGGTGGCGGCGAGGTAGAGCAAAACACCCTGACCTGGGACGATGCCGCCGGCCAGACCCGCCTCCTGCGCACCAAGGAGGAGGCCCACGACTACCGCTATTTCCCCGAGCCGGACCTGGTGCCCTTGACGATTTCTGCGGACCGTATCGAGCGCATCCGTGCCGCCCTGCCGGAGCTGCCCGCCCAGATGGAGCAGCGCTTCATGGACGACTACGGCCTGAAGGTCCAGGACGTGCAGGTGCTCACCCGCACCCGGGCGCTGGCGGGCTACTTTGAGGCGCTGGTGCAGGCTGGGGCCGCCCCTGCGGCCGCTGCCCAGTGGGTGCAGGGGGACGTGCTGCGGGTGCTCAACGCCCAGCAGCAGGAGATCGCTGACTTCGCCTTGCCCGCCGAGGCGCTGTGCCAGCTCATCGCCCTGGTTGACGCTGGCAGCATCAACCGTTCCACCGCCAGGGACGTGTTTGACAAAATGGTGGCCGAGGGGCTGCCGGCGCGGGAGATCGTGGAGCGGGACGGATTGGCGCAGGTGTCTGATGCGGGGGCGCTTGAGGAGACGGTGCGCGGCGTCGTGGCCGGCCTCCCTGACGAGCTGGGCCGCTACCGCCGGGGCGAGACCAAGCTGCTGGCCTTTTTCATGGGCCAGGTGATGAAAGCCACTCGGGGGCGGGGTGATCCCAAAATCGTTAAGCAGCTGCTGCCGCGGATATTGGATGAGTCATGACGCCATCACCATTGCCGGGGCCGGCCTGTCCGGATTGGCGGCAGCCCTCACCCTGGCCAACGCCGGGCGCGAAGTGGTGGTTCACGAAAAGGGTGCGGTCTGCGGTGCCCAGCGGCACAACGATGTGGAAGGTCTGGAAACCTGGATTTTCCCTCAGGATCCGCTTGACTACCTGCAGTCGCAGGGGCTGCCCACCAGCTTTGACCACCATCCCGCGCGAACCTTCCACTTCATCGATCACCGCGGCCAGGTCCATAGCACCACCGCTCAGCGCCCCTACTTTTACCTGCTGCGGCGCGGTGCCGAGCCGGGCAGCCTGGACCGGACCTTCCAGCTAGCCGCGGAGGCGGCGGGTGTGCAGCTCCGCTTTGGTTCGAAGCGCAGCGCAGCTGAGGTGGCTATCTTCGCCGGCGGTCCCCGGCGGGCAAAGGCGTACGTTGAGGGGCTCACCTTCAGCACGCCGGCCCCGGACGGGGTCTATCTGCTCCTGGGCGGAACGGTCGCCCCAGCGGGCTATGCTTACTGCATCATCTGGAGCGGTCGGGGCACCATCGCCAGCGCTTACCGGGTGGGCGCATCATCGTCGGGGGACGTACTGAGTGAAGCGGTGACCCGCTTTCGGGATGTGCTGGGCCTGAGCATGGAGGACCCGGTCAAGTTTGGCTCCTTCGGCAGCTACGCGCCCAGACCCACATCCATGGAGAGCGGCGCCCTCCTGGTGGGGGAAGCCGCCGGCTTCCAGGACGCCCTGTTCGGATTCGGCATGAACTACGCCATCCGGTCTGGCGTCCTGGCTGCCCGGGCGCTGATCCACGGCGACCAGTATGCCGCCCTGGCCCGCAAGGAACTTGTGGGGCGGATGGCAAGTTCCTGGGTTAACCGGGGCTGGTATGAGCGTCTGGGCGCTGCTCCCCGGTCGCTCCTGGCGGCGCGGCTCATGAGCAGCGGCACGGCCTGGGCAGTCTTGCACCGCGTTTCCCGGCCCTCGCTGGGCAAGCGGCTGATCTCGGGCTGGTCGCACTTGAGGGGGCGGCGCTGAGAGGACTGATTTGGGCCGTGGTGCGCTCGTTGCAGGTGCTGGCGCTGCTCTCGGTGCTGTCCGGGCTCTATAGCGGGGTAAAACACCGGGATATGGGGCTGGAACTCATGAGCCTGGCCATCGGTGCGGCCCTGTTCTACTTGGCCGCATACGTACAGCGGCGCTGGGTCTGATTGTCTTTGTTAGGCCCCCACGGCCCTGATAAATTTGACGGGGTCCACTATAAGGAAGGATGACCTTACATGAGCACTATTTGGGACAGTCTGGGCGAACAGATCAAGACCTGGACCAGCACCGCCGCAGAGAAAGCGGGGCACTTCACGCGGGTGGCCGCCAACAAGGCTGGGGAACTGAGCAAGATTGGCCGATTGAAGATGGAGATCTATCAGCTTCAGCGGGAGCGGGGACGGCTGCATGCAGAGTTGGGCATCCTGGCCTATAAGGCGCTGGAGCAGGACCAGGGCGTGTCCCTGAAAGAGTTGCCGGGGGTCGAGGACCTGCGGTTGAGGGTCGCTAGCCTTGGGGAGAAAATCGCGGCCAAAGAAAAAGAGCTCGCCAAGGCCTCGGATCTTGAGCATGCAGCCAAAAGTGAGGCGGCTGCCAAGCCGAAACCCGCTGCGGGCACAAAACCGGCGGCCAGGCCGGCTACCACGAGGGCGAAGAAGACCCCCGCCGCGGGCAAGGCCAAAGCAACCCCAGTTCGTAAGCGGGCTACTTCCACCGGGAAGGCCGCCGCCGGGAAGCCGGCCAAGAAGGCAAGCGCCGCCAAAAACTAGGTCCCGTGCAGCACTGGGGGGTGCTACAGGACGGCAGCTGCACGGGTCTTCATGCGACAATGTTTCCTGTTGCATGCAGAGGGCATTAGTGGCTAAAATGTTCACTGCCATGCGGGATTTGATTGCCGTGAGAATATGCGACGCAAGTATCATCTGACAGCCTCTCTGCGAAATCTGAAAATACTCGTCCTTCAGGAAGGGCGATCAGGGCTGCGCGAGTTCGCGTTGTCGGGCAAATCCGCCTTCCGTTTACTCATGGCCCTCATCGTCCTGGCGCCCATCTTGCTTTACCTGGGGGCGCACCTGCTCCTTGAAACAGCCTATAGCCACCGGGTGGCAAAACTGCGTCGAGACAATGTGGCCCTTCAGCAGTTGCTGGTCCAGTTTCAGGGGCGTATTGACAACCTGGAGCACGAGGTGACCAACCTTTCGACCCTGGACCAAAACCTTCGCGAGCACGCCAATCTGCCCGCTATACCCGCCGGCATTCGTGCGGTGGGCATCGGGGGCAGCATGGTGGAAGTCAAGACGGATATGGACTACCTCTTGCCGTCGGATGACATATCTCTGGCTCAAATCACGGAGCGCCTCGACGCCCTGCATCGAGGCCTGAATCTGGAGCAGCTCAGCTACGAGGCCATGCGGGACGCCCTTAAGGATGATCTGGGCCGGCTGCGGGCAACCCCCTCGATCCGGCCCGTGGCCATGGGGGAATACACCAGCGGATTCGGGCTGCGCCGGGATCCGTACAGCAAGCGTTATGATTTCCATCGCGGCCAGGATATTTCCCTGCGGGTCGGAACTCCCATCCACGCCACCGCCAACGGCAAAGTGATCGCCGCCCGCTGGGGAGGCAATCTGGGCCTGTATGTAAAGATTGACCACGGCAATGGCTTCCATACCCTGTATGGGCACCTGCGGCTGATTCGTGTGAATGAAGGTCAGTTGGTCAAGCGCGGCGAGGCCATCGGGGAATCGGGCAACACCGGTCGCGCCACGGCACCGCACCTGCATTACGAAGTGCGGCACTACAACCAACCCCAGAATCCCGTCAATTTCTTCTAGCGTCCGGCTCCGGCCCAGAACAGCGGCGCGTGCGGGGGAAAATATTACGTCCCCTTCAGAGCGCGTTGTAACTTTGGATCGATCCCCCGGTTCGCCCATGCGCTATTATTTGGAAACATACGGTTGCCAGATGAACGTGGCAGACTCGGAGCTGATCTCCGGCCTGCTCGAAGCTGCGGGCTACGAGCGCAGCCTGCGCGTGGAAGAGGCTCGGGTTGTGCTGCTGAACACCTGTGCTATCAGGGAGAAGGCCGAGGAGACGGTGCGGCATCGCCTGGAGCAGCTGAAACACCTCAAGCGCGACGACCCGTCGATTCTCATCGGGTTGCTGGGCTGCATGGCCAAGAACCTGGCCGACAGTCTGCTGGAATCCCATCCCTATGTTGATCTGGTGCTCGGTCCGGACAGCTATCGCCGGTTGCCCCAACTTCTGCAACAGCGCCTGACCACGAGCGATCATATCGTGGATACCCGCCTGTCGCGCTTCGAGGTTTACGAGGATCTTTTTCCGTCCCGCGCGGCCGGGATCAACGCATGGATTTCCATCATGCGCGGCTGCGACAAGTTCTGCACTTTCTGCGTGGTGCCCTTTACCCGTGGCCGTGAGCGCAGCCGGTCCGTGGATAGTATTCTAAGGGAGGCCCGGGTAGCCGTGGAAGAGGGCTTTCTCGAGGTGACGTTGCTGGGGCAAAACGTGAATTCCTATCGCCACGATAGCCACCGGTTTCCCGAATTACTGGCGGCTGTGGCGGCGGTGCCCGGACTGCGGCGGATTCGCTACACTTCGCCCCATCCCTCGGACGTGAATGGGGCACTGCTTGCGGAGATGGCGGCCCATGACAATGTTTGCAACGCCATCCACCTGCCGCTTCAGGCCGGCGCCGACCGCATTCTGAGGCGGATGAACCGTACCTATACGCGGGCCGAATATCTTCGGCTGGTGGCGGAAATTCGCGCCGCCCTGCCCGACTGTACGCTCAGCACCGATATTATCGTGGGTTTTCCCGGCGAGACGGAAGAGGAATTCAGTGAGACCTTGTCGCTGGTGGCCGAGGTAGGTTTTGATTCCGCGTTCATGTTCAAGTATTCCTCCCGGCCCGGAACCAAGGCCGCGGAGTACAGTGACCCGGTGCCTGAGGCCGTGAAGCAGGAGCGGCTGGAACGCCTCATTGCCCTCCAACTGGCCAAAGCCCGGGAGCGGAACCAGTGGTATGTGGGCCGCGTGTTAGAGGTACTGGTGGAAAAGGAGAGCAAGAAATCAACGGCTCAGTGGGCCGGGCGCACCGACGGCAACAAGTGGGTCGTCTTCGACAAGGGGAGTGCCGCAATCAAGGACTTCGTCCAGGTCCATATCGATTGCGCCCCCGGCGTTGCCCTCAAGGGCCATATCCTGTCCCCTGCCTTGCAGTCCGATCAGGAGGCTTATCATGCGGTTGCTTAAAGTATTGATTGGCCTGTTCATCGTGCTCGGGCTGGCCTACTGGCTTAACCAGAATGGGAGCCAGACGGTGAACATCTGGCTGATCCCGGGAGTTACACTGGCGGAAAAAAGTCTGGCGACTGCTCTGGTCGGCACGCTCGCTCTGGGTATTCTGCTGGGTTTTTTGATCGGGCTGGTACAGATCATGTCCCAACAGGTCGAGGTGCGGCGGCAGGCGCAACAGTTGAAAAAGCTGCGCACTGAACTCAATACGCTGCGCCATTCTCCGCTTACCGTTGACCTGTTCGATTCCGGTCCCGAGGAACCTGCAGATGCGGGCGAGCCGGACGCATCGTCCGAGCAGCAAAGTGGCTGAGCCGGACCCGTTCCGCTGCCCGCCGGCGGGGTCCCTTGCCTGGTCCTGCCACTCCTCAACGGACGGCAACCGGCTGCCATGATGTGGCCTTTCACGCGCAACAAGCGGGACGTTCAGGCCCTCTACACGGAGGGGCTCGACCACCTCTTGAGCGGGAACCTCAAACAGGCTTTTGAATGTTTCAAAAGCGTCGTCGAGAGCGACACCGACCATACAGCGGCCTACCTTAAACTGGGGCAGGTCATGCGGCAAGGCGGGGCTGCGGACCGCGCGCTCAAGCTCCACGAAAGCCTGCTGGCACGGCCTAATCCCACCCCTTACGAGCGGGTGGAACTGCTCAAGCATCTGGCACTTGACCACCTGGAATTGGGACAGTACGATCGGGCCATAAAGTGCGGCCTGGCCATTCTTAAACTGGACAAACGCGATCGCTGGGCCCTGCGCCATCTGGTGAGCTTCTACCGCAAGCAGGGCGACTGGGAATCGGCGGGCAAATATCTGGCACAGTGGCAGAAAGTTACCGACAAGGAGGACTCAAGTTTGCAGGCCTGGTGCCGCTTCCGGCAGGGTTACGACCGCCGCAACGACGACCCTCCCGATGCGGTGCGTGAGCACTATCAACAGGCTCTCAAACTGGATGCAACTTTTGCTCCGGCACACTACTACCTCGCGGTCTCCTATGCCGATGAAGCGGCCGCCCGTCGCTCAAGGCAGTCTACCAATGGCGATGGCCTGGGTAGTCAGCCCGGGCGCACCCCGGCAGCCGGGCAGGATGAGGTCGACCAGCTTTACTCTCAGGCTGTGTCTCACTGGGCCTCTTTCGCAGAACTGTCTCCCGCAGAGACCGCCATGATCCTGCCGCAGGTGGAGGAGACCCTTTTCTACCTGCAGCGCTTTGACGACATGGAGCCGTTTCTGAGGAAGATTCTGGACAAGGACTCCAACAATCTGGATGGCCTGGCAAGTCTCGCCAACTTCTACGTGCGCAAAGGAGAGTTGGACCGGGCAGAGCAGCTTTTGGGCACGATCCCGGATGTAGCTGCCAACGACCCGCTGATCCAGGCCATACAGCTCAAGCTCAGCTATCGGCGGGACGCCGACCAGAACCTCCTCCCGCGGCTGGATCGTCTGGTGGACGCCATACGTCTGGCGGCCCATGCTGGTAACAGCCAGCGGGACTCCTCGGCAACCCCCATGAGTTGGTTGGACCCCAGCAGTGATCCCCTGGAAGCACTGGAGTAAGCCCGGCCTCATCGCCTCATTTCCCCTCTGGATGCTGGCCATGGTGTGGGGCCAGGATCTGGACCGATATTTTGAGCTGGCCTATCAGGGGCACCGCGAGGAAGTGGCCGCGGCCTTGCCGGAGCTCTACCGGCAGCACCCCAACGATGGCAGCGTGCTCTACCTGGAGGGCCTCATCACGCAGGAGGGTGACGTGGCCGTGGAGCTGTTCAAGCGGGTGGCCAGCCTCTATCCCACCAGTCCTCGGGCACCCAATGCACTGCTGAAAGTTGGCGAGTATCTGTACTCCCGCGGTCTCTATATGCAGGCGGCAAAGTATCTCGGACGCATTCCGATGCACTATCCCCGGTCCGATCTGGTCTATGAGGGCATCCGGCTCTACCTCAATGCCCTGCTGGTGTCGGGCAGCCGCGATACGGCGCTGTTTTACGCCCAGGTTTTTGCGCGCAAATTCCCGGAACTTGAGTTTGATCTCGAATCGGGCAGGGCGACCGCCCCCGGGAAAGGCGCCCTGAAATACAGGGCGGAGCCGGCTGCCGAGAAGGTTCCCCCGGCCGTAGAATCCCGGCCGCCAACCCGAACCGCCGCGCAGGCGACGCCCAGGAAGGGCCCACGGCTCCAGGTAGGGGCCTTTAGTGTCCGCACGAATGCTGAGCGACAGCAGGCGCTGCTGGAGTCGCTAAATTACCGGGTAAAGTTAGTATCCACACAACAGGGCGGCCGGACCTTGCATCTGGTTATGGTGGAAGGTTTCACATCTCGGGAGGATGCCGAGATGGCCGGTGAGTTGCTGAAAGACAACTACGGAATAGACTACCTTGTTGTCTCGCAGGACTAACCCTGGAAGCGTACGCGACCCCGGTGGGCGCCGCAGTCTTCAAAACTGTTGATCTGTCGGTTGATGGATGGTCGGTTCGACTCCGACACGTTTCCGCGAAGCATGAAATATGTATCTATCGCACTGGTTGGAATGACCCTGCTGTGGGGGCAGTCGCCCAAGCTGTTCTGGGATGGCTACAACTGGCTGGAAATCGACGACCTGACCAGGGAATACCCAGAGTTCCGGCTACCCATGAAACGCGCCTACGTGCAGGGGCTGATCAATGGCAAGACGTATGATTTCCTGCAGATCAGGGCGGTTGACTCCGGTCTGGCCGAAGCTGCGTTTCGCGACTACCTCGGCAGGTTCGAGACGGCTGAACTGGTGCGCGGGACCGACCAATTTTATCGGGACCCAGCCAACCGCTATCTGCCGGTGGTCTCCGCGTTGATGATCACCGCATTGGCCGCCACGGGCTTCCCCGATAGCGTGGTAGCGGCTTACACCCAGGCGTCCCGGGACTGGGTCAACACCCTGACAATCCTGCTGGCCGATGAGCTTCCCGTGAGCGTGGAGGGCATATCCATGCCGCCCGCGCCGGTGGCGCCCGGTGACCTGGTCCCTGACCAGCCGGCCAGGCAGCGCAAGTGGTATCGCCCCGATCCGCTCAAGTTGCCCTGAATAACCTGCACGCACCAGGGATGACCCGGTCCAAATGAGCCCGGAAAGCAGCGTCGAGCGGGGCGTCGAGGCCCTGGCACAGGTAGCCGTCATCGAAAAACGGGGGCAGCTCAGTAGTGGTGAGGTCGTTTACTATCGGCTGCTGGACGGGAGCCGGGAGGATGCTGACCGGCTGGCCCTGGAACCCCTGAATTTGGCGGTTGACTATTTCCGCAAAGATGAGCGGCGCTATGTGGTGATGCGCGCAAGGAACGGCTCCAGCCGGGCAATATCAAGAACCCACATCATCCTCTTTGTTGCGACGGTCATCACCACCCTGGCGGCAGGCGCCATATTGAATGGCAGCGACGTGTTCCGTCAGCCCTGGACTCTGCTGAGCGGCTGGCCGTTCAGCCTCAGCCTCATGCTGATTCTGGGCATTCACGAATTAGGCCACTTCTATTTTGCCCGCCGCCACAAGGTGGACGTGTCAGCACCCTACTTCATTCCGCTGCCGCCTCCGCTCACCTTCATCGGAACGCTGGGCGCCTTCATCAGGATGCGGGGGCCCATCCCCAACCGCAGGGCGCTGCTGGAAATCGGCGCCGCCGGTCCCATTGCCGGATTTCTGGCGGCGGTGCCGGCCCTGTTCCTGGGATTGCACCTGTCAACCGTGGTCCAAATAGAGGGGGCGGGCATTTTCCTGGGAGACAGCCTGCTGATGAAACTGGCCACGGCGATCATGTTTCCCGGTCTGGGCGCGGAAGAGGACGTGCTGCTGCATCCGGTGGCATTTGCCGGGTGGATCGGACTGCTGGTGACCATGCTGAACCTATTGCCGGTGGCCCAGCTGGATGGAGGCCACATCGCCTATGCCCTACTGGGCGACAGACAGGTCTGGGTAGGGCGGGCGGTGTTCCTGGCGTTGATCCCCATGGGGCTGCTGTTATCGCCCAACTGGCTCTTCTGGGGATTTCTTATTTTCGTGCTCATGCGCACCGTCAAGCACCCCCCGGTTCACGACGTTAATCTGCCGCTCACGGTGCCGGAGCTGCGTATCGGCATCGCCTGTCTGGTTATTTTCATTCTATGTTTTATTCCCGTACCTTTTCGCATGGTGTGAGATAAATATGCCGGCAGTAATTCAACAGATTACTTTGGTCGAGACAGACGGGGCCGCCACCGGGGCTGACCGCGACGAGCAGCTCATGGGCCAGGCACTGGCACTGGCTCGGCGGGGTATCGGCCGGGTGAGCCCCAATCCGCCCGTAGGCTGCGTGCTGGTCCGTGATGATCAGGTGGTGGGCGCAGGCTACCACCAGGAATTTGGCGGTCCGCATGCCGAGGCGATGGCCCTCAGCATGGCGGGAGCAGCGGCGCGGGGAGCTACGGCGTATGTCACCCTGGAGCCCTGCGCAGGCGACGGCAAAAAGACACCCCCCTGCGCCCCAGCGCTGATCGACGCAGGGATTGCCCGCGTGGTGGTTGCCGTCCGCGACCCCAATCCCAGGGTGAACGGCCGCGGGCTAAGCCTGCTCGAGTCAGCCGGAATCGACGTGATTGAAGGGGTTATGGGCCAGGTTGGCGCCCGGCTTGTGAGGGGCTTTGCCAGCTGGGTGCTCACAGGGCGCCCACACGTGATATTGAAAGTTGCCCGCACCCTGGATAATTTCGTGGCTGCCGCGCTTTCCGGGAACGGCTGGTTCACCTCACCGGAATCCAAAACCCGGGTACACAGGCTGCGGTCTGAGGTGGACGGTGTCATGGTGGGCCGGCGAACCGCCGAGCTGGACAACCCGCAGCTCACGGTGCGGGACTATCCGGGCGCAAATCCCAGGCGCATTGTTTTGGACACCCACATGCGGCTACGGCCCGAGCTGCGGCTTTTCAGCGACGGAGCCGCGCCCACGCTCGTCATGACGTCCGTGGGGACGACTTCTGAGACCCCCTGGGGCGAGCAAATCAGGGTGGCGGCTGCACCCGAGGGCGTGAACTTGGAACAGGTTTTGGCCGAATTAGGCGCCCGGGGAATGACCAGTGTGATGGTGGAGGGCGGTCCCACGGTGCACCGGGCATTTCTACAGGCGGATTTGGCGGACGAAGTGGTTATTTTCACGTCTGCGCGGAGCGCTGAGCAGAGCGTGCACGTTATCCCGGAACTGCGCAATGTCCTGTCAGTGCCGGCGGGCTGGACGGTACTTTCGGAAGAGCAGCTGGGTGGCGACCGGCTGGAGGTGGCGCAACGGGATGTATTACCCATCGCCGACCACGTCAATCGGACTGAGCGAAGGAGCAGCAACTGATGTTTACTGGCATCATCGAAGAATTGGGACGGGTGATCCGCCGGGTCACCGACAAGGATCATGACATCCTTGTCATTGGCGGGAAAGAGGTGTTTTCAGACTTGGCAGTGGGTCACAGCATCAATGTCAACGGTGTCTGCCTGACGGTGGACAAATTGGCTGCCCGCGAATTTACGGTGCATGTCATTCCTGAGAGCCTGAAGAGCAGCAACCTTGGCGATCTGAAACCGGGTGACAAGGTCAATCTGGAGCGGGCCGTGGCCGCCGGTGACCGCTTTCACGGCCACCTGGTGCAGGGCCACGTAGAGACGGTGGGCTATATCAATAATATCAGTGTGGATCACGCTGACGTGCGGATAACAGTGACCATTGAAATGCGCTGGCTGCGCTACTGCCTCACCAAGGGCTCCATCGCGCTGGACGGCATATCGCTCACCGTCGCCGACATCTCGCAAGAGGGCATCACGGTGGCGCTGATCCCCCATACTCTGGAACACACAACCTTGGGCATAAAAAAGGTGGGCGAGTCCGTGAATGTGGAAACCGATGTATTCGCCCGTTATCTGGAGCGGTTTCTCGAATTGGATTCTGATGACGAGCACTGGGATCTGGACCCGGATAGAATTCGCCATTGGGGAATCGGGGAGAGCTAATCATGTTTGCCGCCGTTGAGCAGGCCCTGACTGATTTCGGTGCGGGGAAAATGGTCATCGTGACCGATGACCGGGATCGTGAGAACGAGGGAGACTTCGTCATTCTGGCCGAAAAGGCCAGCCCGGAGAATATCAATTTCATGATGCGAGAAGGGCGGGGGCTGATATGCGTGCCCATATCTCTGGAGCGGGCGCGGCGGCTGGGTCTCGATCCCATGGTGCAGCGCAACACCGCACTGCATGAGACGGCCTTTACGGTGAGCGTGGACGCGGTCGAAAACACCACCACTGGCATCTCGGCCCAGGACCGCTGGCAGACGCTGCAGGTCATTCTCGATCCGCAGACTACCTCGAGCGATCTGGCCCGGCCCGGCCACCTGTTCCCCCTGATCGCGAAACCGGGCGGGGTGCTCCAGCGGGCCGGCCATACCGAAGCCGGTCTCGACCTGGCTCGGCTGGCGGGTGCGCAGCAGGCTGCTGCCCTGCTGGTGGAGATCGTGGATGAGGACGGTACCATGGCCCGGGGCGAACGGTTGAGCGCGATCGCTGAGCGGCATGGACTCAAGATGGTCAGTGTGGCCGAGATTATTGCCTATCGCAGGTCCACGGAGCAGCTGGTGGAGCGCCTGACAACCCTCCAGTTTCCCACGCAGGCCGGCGATTTTGAACTGTTTGTCTACCAGGACACCATCCATCAAGACACCCACCTGGCGCTGGTCAAAGGTGATCTGGGTGGGGACGAGCCGGTCCTGGTCCGGGTTCACAGCCAATGCCTGACCGGCGATATTTTCGGGTCCTTGCGCTGCGATTGCGGTCAGCAGCTGGATCAGGCCATGGCACGCATCAATGCTGAAGGCCGGGGGGTGATTGTCTATCTGCGCCAGGAAGGGCGTGGGATTGGACTCAAGAAGAAGTTGGAAGCCTACAAGCTGCAGGAGGAAGGGCTGGACACGGTGGAGGCCAATGAGCGTCTCGGTTTCAAGCCCGATCTGCGTGAATATGGCATTGGTGCCCAAATTCTGAAGGACTTGGGGGTGCAAAAGCTCCGGCTGCTTACCAATAATCCCCGCAAAATTGTTGGACTTGATGGCTATGGCCTGGAGCTGGTCTCCAGGGAAGCCATAGAAGTGCCAGCTAACGCCCGCAACGCCGGCTACCTGGCCACGAAGCGGGACAAACTGGGGCATCTGATTCTTCAATAGGCGCCGGTGGGAATGGCTGCATCCATTGCCGGAGAGGTTGCCCTGCAAGATCAGCAGATCGCCATCGTGGTGAGCCGCTTCAACCGCAAGGTGACGGAGCAGCTGCTGGCCGGGGCCGAGGCGGCCTACCTGGGGCATGGCGGGCACCCGGACAAGCTCACCAAGGTGTGGGTGCCGGGGTCGTTTGAGCTGCCGGCCACTGCCCGGCGTTTGGGCGCTTCCGGCCACTATGCCGGCTTGCTGACCTTGGGCGCAATCATCAAGGGGGACACGCTCCATTTTGAAGTGCTGGCTCACCAGGTGACGCGCGCCCTCCTGCAAGTTTCCATTGATGTACCTGTGCCGCTGAGTTTCGGCGTGCTGACCACATTGAGTGTGGAGCAGGCCCTTGAGCGCGCAGACCCCCAGACTGGCAACAAGGGCGGGGAGGCCATGGAAAGCCTCATTGAGCTGATCAGTCTCAACGCCAAACTCGCTTGGCCAGCCGGTTCCTCTTAATCATCGCGCTGACCGGCCTGCCTCTGCAAATGGGTTTTGGCCAAAGCCGGATAGGCGACTGGCGGCTCTTCACCTCCACGATTAGTCCCCAGGCATTGGTCTACCATGAGGGGCGGGTGTATATGGCCACCGGCGGGGGTGTGCTGGTCTATGATGTGCAGGCAGACGAATTTTTTGAGCTGGGTGTTGACCAGGGCCTGCGCTACACGGATCTGAGCACCCTGACAATCTCCGGTGAGTGGTTATGGCTTGGCGGCGCGAAGCCCAGGGGACTGATCCAGATAATGAGCCTCCTCACCGGTGAAGTCCACTTTGTGGACCTTAATCTCGAGGTTATTGACCACATCGTAGCCTTGGGCGAGCGTGCCTTTGCCACCTTCCGGCAGGGACAGGACGGGGGAATACTGGAACTGCGCTGGGATGGCCAGCGCTACAGCTATACCGACAACTACCGCAATTTTCCCTTTACGGTCACTGACATTCGGGACCTGGACGTATGGGGCGATTCCCTCTTTGTGACGACCGCGACGGGCGTACTGGGGAGCAATTTCCTACGCGCAAACCTTAAGGACCCACTGTCGTGGGAACGGATGACGCCCTCCGGAGAGAACAGAATCGTCCAGTACCATGTGGACTCGAGCGGTCATTACTATATGGTTCCCAACGAGCTGCACCGCAGGGACACGAGTGGCTGGGTCGTTCATCGCACCTACGGCGGGGGTGATCTGCGTCACCTGATGCGCCGGGAAAACGGTGATTTTGTCATATCGTACTCACGGCATTTGCGCTTTCTCACTTCCACCGGACGCCTCTTTGCCTCCAACACGGCGGCTGGCGCCGTTTTGAGCTACGCAGATGGCGAGGATGACGATATCGGCTACGTGGCCATCAAGGATCAGGGCCTGGCGCGCTACCACCACCCTTCCAGGAGCTGGACCCCGCTGGCCCCCAATACCATGGCGGGCAAGGGTTACTCAGCCGTTCTCAAGCTGGCTTCAGGAGATCTGGTTGCCGCCGGGTCGCGGGGCATCACCCGGTTCAACGGCACCTCGTGGTACAATCTGATGCCCGGGTTCCTATTTTTCTCAGGCCCGGAGGATGACCGCATCCACGGAAACGCCCAGGTCGTCGAAAGCCGCTACTTCCTTGCAGATACCATTTACTTTCGGGGTAAACAGTCCTGGAACATCCTTGAGCTGCCCAGCGGTGAAATTCTGGTCGGTTTCAAAGGCAACCCCCACACCGCTGGCGGCATTTTGAAGGTCGACCTGCGTGCTGTGGCCAGCTACGAAACCTACGACACCACTGGGGGGCGGCTGGACGGCCTGCTGGATGCAGGCAATGGGTTCGTGTTTATCACCGTGCGCCACATGGCAGCCGATGCCCAGGGCAACATCTGGATCGCGAATCCCTTTTCGCCGCTGGGGGAAAGAGTGATCGCCGTGCTAAAGACGGATGGCAGCTGGAGCCATTTTTCCGTGACCGACAGCCGGGGCAACCTGAATCTGGCGCCCACGGAGATCGCATTCGATGCTGGTGGCAGGGTGTGGATGGCCAGCGAAGTCAACAGCTTCTGGGGCAGTACGGGCGGCATAGCGGTGCTGGATTACGGCCCATCGCTGGATGACCGCTCCGACGATGTATGGACCCGCGTATCGGCGCGCCTGCAGGCTGATCATTCCAACACCGTTTGGTCGCTGGTATTTGATCACAACCAGGTCCTGTGGACCGTCACGCCCAATGGTGTCATGGGCTATACGGTTGACGCCAACCTGGTGCTGCGACCCTTTACGAATTTCGGGCCCTACCTGAGCGAGATACCCTTTGTGGAAGGGTCAAAAATCCGCGTGGATACCCAGAACAACAAATGGATAACGACGCCGCAGCACGGTCTATGGGTCATCCTGGACAACACCACTTTCTGGCCCAGTGTGGATGGTTTCAATACTGGAAACAGTCCTCTGCCATCCGACGAAATTCTGGACATCTTTCTGGATGACGAGGAGGGGATAGCCTACCTGGCAACATCCAAAGGGCTGGCGGCCCTGAAAATTCCTTTCAAGCGGACGGTGGCTGATTACAGCGAGCTGGTGATCTATCCCAGTCCCTACAGGATTCCTCCCGAAAAACCCGGCCTGGAGCTGGTGGTCGCCGGGTTGCGCCAGGGTTCGCAGGTGAAAATATTCACGCTTACCGGACGGTTGGTGCGGGAGCTGTCCGCGAATGAAGACGGCGTCCAATCCTATCAGGCCAGGTGGGATGGGCGCGACAGCTCCGGTGAGTGGGTCGGCTCCGGCGTCTATCTGATAGCGGCCTTCCGGGAGACGGGCGGAGCGGGCGTGGGCAAGGTGGCGGTGATCAGGAGATAGCCAGCGGCTTGATGCCGAATTCCGCTTCCAGTTCCTCAACGACCGCGCGAATCATTTCCCGCCGTTCCTGATGACTCATAAACGAGGACTTGAACCCGTTGATGATAATCTCGCGGAAGTCGTCAAGCGTCAGGCCGAAGGTTTCCTTGGCGGTGAGGTATTCCTGGGACAGGGTGGTGTTGGATACGAGGCGGTTGTCGGTGTTGAGCGTGACGCGGATGCCCTGGTCATAGTAGAATTTGAAGGGGTGCTCCTTCAGGCTGCGGACCGTTTTGGTGTGGACATTGCTGAGCAGGCATACCTCCAGGGCGATGCGATGGTCATTGACGTAGTTCATGAGATCCTGGTCTTCCAGGAGTCGCGTCCCGTGGCCTATGCGGTGGGCGCCGCAGTAGTGAATGGCTTGATGGATGCTTTCCGGGCCGAAGGCTTCGCCGGCGTGCAAGGTGGTGTTGATATTGTTTCTCAGGATCAGGAAGAATGCCTCCTGGTGGTGCTTGGCGGGGAAATTCTCTTCGGCGCCAGCTAGGTCAAACCCCACCACTCCCTTATGCTTGTACTGGACGGCCAGGTCCGCAAGCCGGAGCGACACTTCCGGCGATATATTGCGGATGCCGCAGATGATAATCCCGGTGCGGATACCCAGATCCTCCTCCGCCCGGTCCATGCCGCGCTTCACGGCCTCGATGGATTCTCCGCTGGTCATGCCTGCCCGCGTATGGAGAATGGGCGAGTAGCGCACTTCAAAATAGCGCACGCCGTCCTGCCAGACGTCTTCGCAGAGTTCATAGGCGGCCCGCTCAAGGGCCTCCGGCGTCTGTAGAACCTGCAGAGGTATCTCGAAGCGGTCGATGTAGTGCTCCAGCGATGCCACGCGACCGTGGATGGAGATCAGGGCACGGAGGTCGTCCACATTCTTGCTGGGCAGTTCAATTTTTTGCTGAGCTGCCAGGTCGAAAATGGTCTCCGGGCGTAGCGAGCCGTCCAGGTGGCAATGCAGCTCCGCCTTGGGCAGGCGGCGGAAAAAGTCCAGGTCTAGTTCCATGCGCCCGCTACGTTACGTACGCCGCCAGGCGGACTGCATGCAATGAGCGCCGCGGCCTGGAGCGCCTGCCCGTGAGGAGCTCTAGTCCCCATCGCTGCGGTTTCGCTGGGCCACATTGTAGAGCAGGTAGATGACAACCGCCAGCAGTATGACGCCGGGCCAGGGCCCAAAGGGGGGCGTTGCAAACAGGGCGTATTCAGTGGGTATGCTTTTCCAGGGGCTGAATTCCTTGATCATGAGCGGTAAGGCCAGGAAAATGCCCACCAAGGCCTCCCCCGTGATGAGCCCTGAGGCATAGAGCAGACCCGGCTGGTTGACTTTGTCCGAGTGGAGTGACCAGGACTTGCTGGTGAGATAGGCGATGACGCCGCCGATGAAGATGGGCACCACCAGATGGAAGGGCAGATAAAGCCCTATGGCCACGGCCAGCACCGGCGTGCGGAACGGGGATTGCCTGCCTTCCAGAATCTTGTCCAGAACGATGATGGCGGCGGCGATAATCCCACCCATAAAGATGTAGTTCCAGGGGAGGTCCTGGTTAAATACCCCGTTGGCGATACTGGCCATGAGGGAAGCCTGGGGAGCCTCCAGGGGATCAACGCCTGGCGTGACCTGCATGCCGATGCCGTAACGCTTGTGCAACAGCCACAGAATAGGCATCATCACAAATGCGGCGGAGATCGTCCCCACGGCCTGCATGACCTGCTGCTTCCAAGGCGTGGCGCCTACGATGTAGCCGGCCTTCAGGTCCTGCAGATTGTCACCACCGATGGCCGCCGCGCAGGCCACTACCGCCCCAATGAAGATGGCCGCTGCCGGCCCCACGTCCACATTTCCGTAGACCTTGAGAATGTAAAGCAGGAGCGCCGATGACAGGATCGTGGCGATGGTGACGCCGGATATAGGGTTGTTGGATGATCCCACCAGGCCGGCCATGTAGGCCGCAACGGCAGAAAAGACAAAGCCCGCGAGCAACATAAACACAGCCATTAATGCGGTGATGAGGACGTTATGAACGACGGTGAGGTAGATGGCAAAAATGGGCACTAATGCGACCACCAGTGCGACCAACACCCAGGGCAGGGGTGTATCCATTTCGGTGCGCTCCACCTTGGATTCGCCCGGCCGGCGCGACTCACGGTATACTTCCATGCTGGCTTTGATACCCCGAACCACGGAGTGGCGCAGATTGATCAGGGCCCACAGGCCGCCAACGATCATGGCGCCCACGCCCAGAAATCTCACAACGTTGTTGTGCAGATAGATAACCGCATCGTTGGCACTGTCGAAGATTACGTCAGGGGGGATCTCATGGCCGGGTCCCATGATGGGCAGGGCCAGCCACCGGCCCATAACGCCGCCGGCAAAGACGAGGGTGGCGATATTGAGCCCTACGATGTAGCCCACTGAGATGAGCGCCGGCGACAGATTAATCTGGAACGAGAAGTACGAGCGCCCAATGGCCGCGGCAGCCGACAGTTTGGCGGACCAGAGGGCCAGACCCTCAGCGCAAAACTTGAAGACGGCGCCCACAACGGCGGCCTGGATCAGAAAGTTCAACCCCTTGGCACCGGACTCGCCCGACTTCAGCACCTCGGCGGTGGCGACGCCTTCCGGGTATTGAAGATTTTCCTCCACGATGAGGGCGCGGCGCAGGGGAATGGTAAACAGCACACCCACCAGTCCCCCTGTGGCGGCGATGCCGGTGATGATCCAGTAGTGATCGGCGAAACTGAATTCTGTCCAGTAGCCCATCAGAATGAGCGCGGGGATGGTAAAAATGACCCCGGCGGCGAGAGATTCGCCCGCTGAGGCGGCCGTTTGAACGATGTTATTCTCCAGTATGTTGGAGGTCCTGAAGAGGCGCAGTATGCCCATGGAAATCACCGCGGCAGGGATGGAAGCCGACACAGTGAGGCCGGCAAATAGCCCCAGGTAGGCGTTGGCGCCGGCCAGGATGATCGACAGGACGATCCCCAGAATAACGGCTTTAAGCGTGATTTCCGGAAGGGGTTTCATCAAGCAACCTCTAAAATAAGTTGGCCGTAAAGGTAAGCACGAGGGTAAGAGGGTGACAATCTCTTTGCGCCCCGTCCCGCTGGCCTGCCAGAGGGCGGGCTTTGGCCACTGGCCGGTGAAGCCGGCAGCGGTGCAATTACATGGTGTAAACGCCTTGGGGTCATTAACTTGTGGGCCTGTGGGGTGCTGCTCCAAAATGCGGGCGGCTGAGAAGACACCCATTGAACCTGAACTGGATAATACCAGCGGAGGGAAGCATGCAATCGAATCCTATCTGGCGTCGGATCATTGTCTCGGCGCTTTTCCTTGTCTTGGCACCCGCGCAACTCAGCGCGGGCTCGCGCGTTCATGCCCGCATCACCGATAGGGACACCCAGCTGGGCATAGCAAGGGTCAACGTGGTCATCGTGGGCACCGACGTGGGCACCATCAGCGACCCGGAGGGGTGGTTCCGTTTGGCGGTGGAACCGGGCCAGGTGCTGCGCCTGACGCATATCGCCTATGAGCCTCTAGATGTGCCGGTGACTCAGCAGACCGTGGCGGCCCCTGAGCCGCTGCAACTGGCCCTGAACGCCAGATTGCTGCTGGGGGAGCCGGTGTTCGTAACGGCCACGCGAGCCGAAGCGGGCCAGAGCCCCATAGCCTTTACGACGCTGGGCCAGCGCGACTTCGCCTCAGCCGGCGTAGATGACGTGCCCATGGCCCTGAGCGGCGTCCCCGGTGTGTATGCCTTCTCCGACGCCGGCAACGGTGTCGGCTACACCTATTTGAAAATTCGTGGCTTCGATCAGGACCGCATTGGCGTGATGATCAACGGCATCCCCCTCAACGACCCCGAAAGCCACCAGGTGTACTGGGTGGACCACGGGGACATTCTGGCCGGCAGTGGCGAAGTGCAGATACAGCGGGGGATTGGGAATTCGCTGTATGGTACAACCTCATTGGGGGGCTCGGTGAATCTGATGACCAGCCCCCGGGCGCTCCCGCCGGGGCTAACCATGAAGGCGGGCTACGGAGACTTTACCGACCGGGGCTTTGTCTCCCCCAGCCGTAAGCTGGCGGTGCAGTGGTCGGGGCAGCCGCTGGCGGGGCAGGCACTCACGCTCTATGGGCGCTACAGCGGTATCCACAGCGCAGGCTATCGCCTGGGCAGTGGCACCCGGCAGGACGCGGGGCACCTCATTGCCGAGCGCCTCCGACCCCTTTCAAGCACCAAACTGGAATTGATCTCCGGTTCCGAAGTGACCCACTTCTCTTGGGATGGCATCAGTCCCCAATTTGATTTTGACCTGGATGACCGTGAATCCCGCCGCTACAATTTTTACTCGGATCCGGAATACAATGGGGGCAGCAAGGATGCCAACCGGGATGTTTTCAGGCAGAACATCCTGTCGCTACAGCACGCCGTGAAGCGCGATCAGGGCCTGTTCTCGGTGACCCTATACGGAGTGTCGGGGCGCGGCTTTTACGATCAGTTCAAAGGGGGGCGCGATGTGTGGGAGTATAATCTCAAGCATGTGCTACCGGACACCGTCCAGAGTGTCGATCTCATGCGTCGGAAGTGGCTGGTCAACGGCTATTGGGGGGTGATCCCGCAGACTACCCTGCGCAGGTCGTGGGGCACGCTGGTGGTGGGCGGCAGTTTTCGCAGCTATGGGGCAACTCACTTCGGGGAGGTGCGACCGGTGGACGACGGGCATGATTTTTCCGGGCCGGTAGAATACTACCGCTACGCGACGGCCAAGACCAGCGGGTCGGTATATGTTCACTCCGTATTCCGGCTGGGGGCGAGCCTGTCGGCGGTGGCCGATCTAGGCATCACGAGGCACCGCTATCAGTTTGATCAGGAAGAAATAGGGGCCTATACGCAGCCCTATCAATACGAATTGGCCTACACGTTTATCGCTCCCAAGGCTGGACTCCATGTTGTAACCGGCAGGCGCACAGCCGTCTACGTAAATCTGGCCCGGGCCCAACGGGAACCGGCTGACAGCGACATCTATGATGCCGACGATCCCTGGGCGGTGCCGGCCCTGGACGGGGCGCCCGCGGTCCGTAAAGACCTGGATACACCCCTGGTCCAGGCCGAAGAGCTGTGGGACCTGGAGCTGGGCTGGACGTATCGCTCCCCCGGGTTGCGGGTGACCACCGGCCTATACAACATGTGGTTCCAGAACGAGCTCATCCCCCTCAGCTATCGCACCATCACCGATGACGGCGTCCTGAAACATGGTAACGCCGACCTCACCGTGCACCGCGGGCTGGAGGTTGAGTTTTCCCAACAGCTCACGGACCAGCTGGCCCTTGACGGTTCCCTGACCGTGGCCGACAACCGGTTTGTGGACTACACCACCTTCGAGTGGCAGGTTGACTCCTCGGTGAACCACGGGGGCAACCAAATTCCGGGCCATCCCCAGAGTATGGGCCGCCTGCGGCTGAATTGGACGGTCGATTGGCTGGAACTGTGGGGCGAGGCCCGCTTTACGGGCAGGATTTTCATCGACCGGCAGAATACGGCGGAAGCGGCCATCGATCCCTCGCGGGTGCTCAATATTGGGCTGGTGCTGCGGCCCGCCAGGTTGCTCGGCTTGCGGCCATCAGCGGCGACCCTCAGCTTTAAGGTCACCAACGCCCTGGATGCGCTGTACGAAACGTTCGGGTACAACTACTGGGATTGGGATGATGGCCCGTACCGGGTGGACGTCTACTGGCCGGCGGCCACGCGCAGCTATTTCGTCGAGCTGGCACTGCGACTGTAACGGTTAAACCACCCGCGGCAGGCGGCCCGACCGCGTCTTGAGCGGGGCGACTGCGGACTTGTCGCGCCGGACGATTGTCACTAACATGGCTCCCAGCGATGGCTGATCCCCAGCGTCTGTTTGTCCTTGATGGCACGGCCCTGTTCTACCGGGCCCACTTTGCCATGATCCGCAATCCCCTTATCACCTCCACCGGGCAGGTCACTTCAGGCATCTTCGGGTTTATGGCCACCCTGGTTCGCCTGCTGAGGGAGGAGTCGCCCAACCATCTGGCGATTACCTTCGATGCGCGTGAAAAAACCTTCCGTCACAAGATTTACACCGAATACAAGGCCACCCGGGAGAAGATGCCCGAGGAGCTGGTCTCCCAAATCGAGCCGCTCGACCAGGTTCTGGCGGCCCTGAAAGTACCGGTGCTGAGAATGCCCGGCTACGAGGCCGACGACATCATGGGCACCCTGGCCACCCGGGCGGAGGGCAAGGGCTGGCAGACCTACCTGGTGACCGGTGACAAGGATATGCTGCAACTGGTCTCCGATGACACCTTTGTCTACATGCCCGGCCGTGCCAGAATGCCTGCCTCCATCTACGATCGGGCGAAGGTCGAGGAGCGTTGGGGCGTGCCCCCGGAAAGGATGATTGATCTGCTGGGACTGATGGGCGACAGTTCCGACAACGTCCCCGGCGTACCGGGGGTAGGGGAGAAGACGGCCCGGAAGCTCCTTGCTAAGTACGGCTCTCTGGAAAATGTGCTGAGTCACGCCGGTGAGGTGGCCAACAAGCGTGCCCGTGATGGGCTCGAAAGCGGTCGCGAGCTGGCGCTGCTCTCCAAGGAGCTGGTGACCATCGACTGCGATGTGCCACTGGAGATCGGGCTGGATGAAATGTCGGTGCAGGTGATGGACTTCTCCGCCGCCGCCGAGGCCTTGAAGGAGCTGGAGATCAGGGCCATGATTGCCGATCTGCTGGCACTGGCCGGTCAAGAGGCGCCACCAGAAGTGGAGATGCCCGAAAAAGATTATGAGATCGTCATGACGGAAGCAGAGCTGGACGCCATGCTCAAGGAGCTATCAGCGGCGGAATGGCTTTCATTTGATCTGGAGACCACCTCCATAACGCCCCTTGAGGCGGACATTGTGGGGCTGTCGTTCTCCACGCGGCCGCACCACGGCTGGTATGTACCCGTTCAATACCCTGAACGGGAGCAGCAACCGGGCCTGGAACTGCCCTACCTGTTGGAGCGGCTGAAACCGCTGCTTGAGGACCCCGAGCGGCCCATACTTGGCCAGAATATCAAATACGACGCACTGGTGATGACCCGCTACGATGTCGCGCTACGGGGTATTGTGTTTGACACCATGATAGCCGCCCACCTGGTGGACCCGGAAGCCCCCACCTATAAATTGGATGTTTTGAGCGAGCGCTACCTCAACTACCCCATGGTGCCCATCGAGGAGCTCATCGGTAAGCGGGGCAAAGAGCAGCGCTCCATGGCTGACGTGCCTCTGGCGCAGATCGCCCACTATGCCACGGAAGACGCCGATGTGGCCGGGCTCCTGTACCCACTCCTGCAGGCGCAGTTGGAGCGCGATGGTCTCAGCGACACAATCGGGAGCATTGAAATACCCCTTATACCGGTGCTCGTGGAAATGGAGCGCAGCGGCGTCTTTCTGGACCTGCCCCTGCTGGAGCGCATGTCCGGGGAGTTGGCGGAGAGTATCGCGGGACTGGAACAGGAAATCTACGCTGCAGCCGATGCCACCTTCAACATCAACTCGCCCCAGCAGTTGGCCGTGGTGCTGTTTGACGAGTTGGCCCTGAAGGAAGTGCGCAAGCGTAGCACGGATGTCACCGTTCTGGAAATGCTGAAGGACCAGCACCCGCTGCCCAAGCTGATACTGGATTACCGGCAGGTGAAGAAGCTCAAGTCGACCTATGTGGACGCCTTTCCAGCCCTGGTACTGTCGGGCACCGGCCGCGTACACAGCTCCTTCAGCCAGACCACCGCCGCCACCGGCAGGCTTTCCAGCCGGGACCCTAACTTTCAGAACATCCCTATTCGCACCGAGCTGGGCAGGGAAATCCGGCGGGCCTTCCGCGCCCAGGAATCCGGCTGGGGCATATTCTCGGCGGACTATTCCCAGATCGAGCTGCGCATCATGGCGCACATGGCCGGCGAAGCGACCCTGCTGGAGGCCTTTCGCGCGGGGATGGATATTCATGCCCAGACCGCTGCCATGGTGTTTCAGACACCCGCCGAGGAGATAACGCCCGAACAGCGCCGCACCGCCAAGGTGGTGAACTTTGGCATTCTATACGGTGCGGGTCCCTTTCGCATGTCCCAGGAGCTGGACATCACGATACAGGAGGGCCGGGAGCTCATCGACCGGTACTTCAACACCTATCCCGGCATTCGTAAGTTCATCGATGATTTGCTGGAACAGGCGCGCTCAGACGGGTATGTCAAGACCATCCTTGGCCGCCGACGGAAGCTGCCCTATATCAAGTCGGGTAACCAGCGACTGCGCAGCGCTGATGAACGGATTGCCGTGAACATGCCTATCCAGGGCACCGCCGCAGAGCTGATCAAGCTCGCCATGATTCAGATACAGAAGCGGCTGAGCGCGGAAAATTTCGGGTCAAAGATGATCCTTCAGATTCATGATGAATTGCTTTTCGAGACCCCCGATGACGAGGTGCAACGCCTGCGGGACATGGTGGTGCCAGAGATGGAGTCGGCCATGACGCTGGACGTGCCGCTGAAGGTTGACTGGGGTTTTGGACCCAGCTGGTATGAAGCGCATTAGATCGGCCGGGGCGGTGGTCTAGCCAGTGGTCATCCTCAGCATCGACGGCGGCGCCTCCCGCACAAGGGGGGTTTTGTTTACCGAGGGGGGCGCGGTGAGCGTGCACCGGGAAACCGAAGCCACTTCGCTCAGTCGCGCGGACGCCGATGCAGAGCAGCTATTGGGCTTGTTTGTCGCCGAACTAGCGGACCAGAGCGGCCTGGGCATCGAGGGGGTTGACCTGGTCAATGTGGGCGTGGCGGGGGTATCCAACCAGGATGCCAGGGAGCGCCTGCTCAAGGAGTTGGACGCCTTGGGCGTATCCGACCGGTCGCTGGTGACATCGGATGTGGAGGCGGCCTACGAAACGGTGTGGGGTACGGCGCCGGGCGTGCTGGTTTGCGTAGGCACCGGGGCCATAGGGTGGGCCCGCGACAGCGCCGGCCAGACCTTCCGCGCCAGCGGACGTGGCCCGCAGTTGGGCGGCGATCCCGGTGGTGGCTACTGGCTAGGCAAGCAGGCCATGGTGCAGCTGATTATGAATGAGCGCGCGTCTGACGAGCAACTGGATGAGCTCCGCGACCGCATTACGGCCGCCAGCGGGGCGGACAGCTTTGACGAGGCGGCTCGATTGATGGGCGCTGCCGAGAATATGGTGGCCGCCACAGCCCTTCTGGGGAAAACCGTCTGCGTCCTGGCCGAGGAGGGCAACGAAGCTGCGCTGGCCATGGTCCAGGAGGGGACGCGCAGTTTGGCTGACGACCTGCTGGGCATGATCGAGGAGGCCGGACTGCGCCAGGACAGCATGGTAATTGGCATGCATGGGGCCGTCATTGAGAACAGCCCCCTGTTTCGGCGGCTGCTCGCGGAATCCTTGTGCTACGACGTGCCCGCAATCGAGTGGCGGGCCCCCGAGATTGACCCCGTATTCGGGGCCGGACTCATGGCCTGCCGGCTCCATGAGGTAGAGGTGGATCTGGCTGCCCTGAAGCACAATTGGAGTGAGCGACTTGTTCGCACCTCGGGCTGATATCCACTTGGGCCGGCTGAGGTCCAACTTCCGCGCGCTTACCAACCACGTAGGCAATGCGAAGGTGTTGGCCATCGTGAAAGCCGATGGCTATGGGCACGGGCTGCTGCCAGTTTCCAGGGCGTTGGCCGAGGCCGGCGTGCATGGCTTTGGCGTAGCCCTGCTCCAGGAAGCGCTCGACCTGCGGGCGGCTGGCCTGAGCCAGATGATTCTGCACATGGGCCGGTTCGACCGCCCCACGCTGGACAAGTATATTCAACAGGATATCCGCCTGACTCTGCACGGCAGCGATGATGTTTTGACCTTGGCCGCCCACCACGATAGCACGGGCGCCGACTACGTTGTGCACCTTAAGGTGGATACGGGCATGACCCGGTTGGGGGTCCCCTATGCAGCTGCCATTGAGGTGCTGCAGGAGGTGAAGAAGCTGCCGTTCATCCGGCTGGAGGGTATCTATTCTCATTTCGCCACCGCCGATGAGGAGGATTTGAGCTACCTGCGCTATCAGCTTGCCCGCTTCACCGAATTTGTCCATACCGTCCGCAAGCTGTCCCTCGACGTGAAGTATTTTCATGTAGCCAACAGTGCTGCCTTGGCCCGCGAGCCCAAAGCCATATTTAACATGGTGCGCCCGGGCATCCTGCTGTACGGTGTGCGCCCCTCGGAATACGTGCGGCCACCTTTTGAGGTGCAGCCGGTGATGGACTTGAAGGCGCCGCTGGTCATGATCAAGGGGGTTCCCAGGGGAACACCAGTGGGCTACAATCGCCGCTTCCGCGCGGAGGAGGATACCACAGCGGGCATTTTGCAGATTGGCTATGCGGATGGCATCCAGGGCAGTTTTTCTGACACGGGTCTGGTGGAATTGGGCCACGCTGTCTATCCCATGATTGGCGGCCTGTCCATGGACCTCTGCAGTATCGACCTGCGCGGCGAGGAGTATCCCATTGGCGAAGAGGCTTTGCTGTGGGGCCTCAGCCAGGACCCGCGCCTGAGACTTGAACATCAGGCCCGGCTGGCCGGGACGATCCCATATGAACTTATGGTGCGGGTTGGATCCCGAGTGGAGCGTCATTATGTTGAAGATTAAGTCGTGGGTTGTTCTCATCTTGATTGCTCTGCTGGCGGGTGCCTGTGCCACCGGTCCCAGACAAGCGCCGGAGCCCGCCGTTTGGCATCGAAAGCCTGTGCAAGTGGCCAGTCTCAGCCTGCGCCAGCAGGTGGCCCAGCTGATCATGGTGCGGGTGGAAGGGTACTACTATAGCGCCGATAACAGTTATCGTCGCGACGTAGAGCGCTGGGTCGCCGAGGACCAGGTGGGCGGCCTGATCACCTATCGCGGAAGTGTGGACGGTACCTTCACCAACCTCCAGCGCTTTCAGCGCCTGGCGCCGATTCCCCTGCTGGTAGCGGCTGATTTCGAGCGGGGCGTGGGTCAACAGATCGAAGGCGCCACCATGTTTCCATCCAATATGGCCGTGGCTGCCACGTTCGATGAGGATAACGCCTACCAGCAGGGACGCATCACTGCCCTCGAAGCCAGGGCCATGGGCGTGCACATCGTCTTCGCGCCGGTCATGGATGTGAATAACAATCCTGACAACCCCATCATCAATTTCCGTGCGTACAGCGATAGCCCGGCGATAGTAGAGCGCATGGGAACGGCCTTCATACGTGGGGCGCAGGAGCATGGCCTGGTGGCCTGTGCCAAGCACTATCCGGGCCACGGCAACACCGCCACCGACAGCCACACCAGCCTGGCGCTGATTCCAGGGAGCAGGGATGCCCTGATCAAGACCGAACTCGCCCCGTTCAAGGCTGCCACCGCCGCGGGCGTCAAGATGGTCATGGTGGGCCACATTGCCGTGCCCGGTCTGGACGCCAGCAACCGGCCGGCAACGCAGTCGGAAATCATCATTGAGCAGCTCTTGCGCGGCGAGTTCGGCTTCGACGGCCTCATCGTGACCGACGGCATGGAGATGGGCGCCATTACGGCGGGCAATTGGTCGGGCGAAGCGGCCGTTCTCTCCATTGAGGCGGGCAACGACATGGTGCTGTTGCCGCTGTACGTAGACCAGACCGTTGACGCCATCGTGCGGGCGGTTGAATCGGGGCGCATCAGCCGAGAGCGCATCGAAACATCTGTCCGGCGGGTGCTGAAAATGAAGGCCGACCTGGGGCTGTATGAGGAGCGTCGCATGCTCACCCGCGAGAGTATCCAACGGCAGGTGGGGCTGGCCGAATTCCGGTCCGCAGCCCGCGACATCGCCAGGAAGTCCATCACTCTCGTGAAAGACGATGCCGGCCTGATACCGCTCAGACCCGGCCGGGGGCAGTCCCTCACCCACATTCTCATTTCCATGGATGACGACCTCAGGGAGCGCCTGCTCCCCTTTTCGCGCAACGTGGAAAGCACCTATGGCGCCGGACGCGTTAAATCCTTTGTCGTGAACGACGGGCTCTCCAGCACGCGCATCAAAGAGCTGGTGCAGGCGGCCAGGTCCTCCAAGGCCACCCTCGTGACGGCCCTGGTGCGTATCAGTATGGACAAGGGCGTCAGCACCATTGATGCCTCCCATCAGCAGCTGCTGGTTGCCCTGAACAAGGCTGGCATCCCCTTTACCGTCGTCAGTTTTGGCAGCCCCTACCTGCCCTCCCTGAAAGTGATCCCCACCTACCTGTGCGGTTATGGCTATGGGGCCGTCAGTCTGCGGGCCATGGCGGACGCCATCTTTGGCCGCACGGACATATCCGGCAAACTCCCCGTAACCCTGGATGACCAGCACCCTCGCGGTCATGGGCTGGTGCGTCATGCCAGGGTCAACGCCTTCGGTGAGTCGCCCACCCGACCCGATTTCGGCCCGGCTTTTACCGTGCTTGCCAATGCCATTGCGGACAGTGTGGTCCCCGGCGCGCAAGTCTTCATTGCCCAGCGCGGGCAAGTGCTGGCCGATACGGCTTTCGGACGCTTCACCTACGAGCCGGACGCGCCCGCGGTGACCACGTCCTCCATTTATGATCTGGCCAGTGTCACCAAGGTGCTGGTGGGTGGTACCGTGGCTATGGAACTGGTGGACGGGCGCTACCTGGTCCTGGATGAACCGGTCTGGCACTACCTCCCTGGTTTCAAGGGGGGCGGCAGGGAACGGGTCACAATTCGTCATCTGCTCACCCACTCGTCCGGCCTCAAACCGTTGCTGCAATTTTGGAAACTGGGCATCAAGCCCGAGCAAGTGGTCGACTTGATCCAGGAGACGGAACTCGACTTCGAGCCCGGCAGCAAATATCAGTACAGCGACCTGGGCATGATCCTCTTCACCACCATTGCGGAGCAGGTGACGGGGCAGAGCATGGACCGGCTGGCACGGCAGTGGGTTTTTACCCCCCTGAAGCTGGCCTTCACCGGCTATAATCCACCGGCAGACTGGATGGAACGCATCGTGCCCACGGAGTATGACGGTGAGATTCGCAAGGCAGTGGTACGTGGGACCGTGCATGATGAGAACACCTATTTCATGGGGGGTGTTTCGGCCCACGCCGGCGTATTTTCATCAGCCAATCAGCTGGCCAAACTGGCCGCGCTCTACTTTGACGGCGGAGTCATTTCGGGCCGGCGGCTGGTGCGGGAGGAAACGGTGGATGCTTTTGTGCGGCCGCAGGGCATGCCCAAAGGCTCAGGCCGGGCACTGGCCTGGCAGATGGCCTCATCCAGCGCGCATGCGGGCGACGCGTTCTCGCCAGCGGCATTCGGCCACACCGGCTTCACCGGCACTTCCATCTGGATTGACCCGGACCGTGAACTGGTGGTGGTGCTGTTCACCAACCGGGTCTATCCCAGCCGGGCAGGGGGCGGCATCAGGGCGCTACGGCAGCAGTTTCACAACGCCGTGGTAAAAATTGTGGACGGGGGAGGCGCCAAGACCTGACGGTCTGGATAAGGAGGACAAGATGCCTGCAACTCTCAAGGCTACCGCCATCGATCACGTCAATCTGACGGTGAAAAACCTGGCTGAGAGCGTCTCGTTTTTCGAGCAACTGTTCGGCTTTGAGGTGATCAAGGACCAGCCGGACCAGGCTTCCCAGATCATCGGCAATGACAGCATCAAGCTGTGTCTGTATGAGGACCCCAACCTTGACATTGGCGCCGGGATCAACCATTACGGTTTCCACGTTGAGAACTTCGATGCGGTGGTGGAGGCCTGCCGTACTCTGGGTGTCTCCATGCCGTATGGCACCGTGGACTGGGGCCCATCGAGGTCGGTCTATATCACCGATCCCAGCGGCTACGAGATTGAGCTCAGCGAGGTGCCGGGTGGGGGCTTGTAACTCGCCACTGCCCTTTGCCGGGCAGGAGCCTAGCCTGCCGCCCTCTACAGATTGGCCTGCACAAAGGCCGCCATCTTGCTGTAAAGGTGGTAGCGAACATCGGGCAGGGCATGGGCCTGGTTGGGGTACATCATCAGGTCGAAGGGCATGTTTCGATCTGTCAACCGCTGGATGAACTGCCAGCTGTGCTGGGGGTGAACGTTATCGTCGCCAGTACCGTGAACCAACAGCAGGCCTCCCCGATAGCCATCCACGTGGCTAAGCACATCCGCCGCATCATATGTTGCGGGGCAATAAGCCCATATAGCGCTCGGTCCAGGCGGTGTCGTAGAGCCGGAAATCGGTGACCGGGGCCACCGCGATGCCCATTTTGAAGTGCTCCGCGCCAGCCGTGAGGCAGAGGGCGGTGAGATAGCCGCCGCCGGACCAGCCCCAGATACCCACTCGCTCGGAGTCGCCCCAGCTTTGCCGGCCCACCCATTTGGCCGCCTCGATCTGGTCATGGAGGGACCACTTTCCCAGATCGCCATAGGCCAGGTTCTTGAAGGCCTTGCCCCGACCACCCGTACCCCGGTTGTCAACGGTTAGAATTACGTAGCCCCGCTGGGCCAGGTAGCGATGCCACAAGTCCCGATCAGGGGAATCGCGCCAGCGGTCCATTACCGTCTGGGAGCCGGGACCGCCGTAGGTATATATCAGGGTGGGGTAGGTCCTGTTGGGCCGAAAATCGCCGGGCCACAGTATTTTGGCCTGGAGCTCCGCATCGTCACGGGTGGTGAGCCGAAAGAATTCCCAACCGGGCAAATTTGCCATGGGCGGCGCCATGTGGGTATGGTCCCTGAGGACCCGCACCTCCTCACCGGAAGCGGCGTGCAGGCTCACGCGGATGGGCGTGTCGATCGCGGAACGCCACTGCACGTAGTGGCCGAAGCCGGGCGCGAAGGAGAACTTGGTCCAGCCCCCCGGGTCTGAAAGCCGCTCAATCCCGCCGCCATCCAGCCCCACCCGGTAGACGTGCTGCTCCGCGGGGCTCTCACGCTTGCCGGTGAAATAGACCCCCCCGCCCGCTTCATCCACGGCGAGAATCTCGGTCACCTCCCAAGCACCGGACGTGAGGGTGCGGACCAGCGCCCCCCCGGTCGCGCGCAATTCGATGTGCCGGAAGCCGGTGGTTTCGGTGGTCCAAACGAAGCGGCTGCCACCGTCAATGAAGTGCAGATCATCAGTCAGGTCCACCCAGGCACTGTCCCACTGGGTGGCGGCTACGCGAGATTTGCCAGCGCCTACGTCGGCCAGCACCAGCTCCAACCGCTGTTGAGCCCGGTCAAGACGAATAAACGCCACCTCGCCATCCCGGCCGGTCCAGGTCAGCCGGGGGACATAAATGTCCTCCTCGGGGCCCAGGTCCAGCCAACGCGGCTTGCCCCGTTGCACGCTTATCACGCCTAGCCGCACCCGGCTATTCGCTTCGCCCACCTTGGGATAGCGAATGGTGGTCAGTCGGGGGTACTGCCCTTGGTCGTCCTTGAGGACGTAGCTGCGCACGTGTCCCTGCTCGAAGCGCAGGAAGGCGATCTGGCGACTGTCCGGCGACCACTCAAACGCCCGCGTGAGTGAGAATTCCTCCTCGTAAAGCCAGTCGGCCTGTCCGTTGATCAGGGCCTCACTGCCGTCACGGGTGAGGCGGCGCGTGCGGTCCTTGTTCAAGTCATGGACATACAGGTCGCCACCCATGACATAGGCGACCTTGCGGCTGTCGGGCGAAAACTGGGTATTGGATTGGGGTTGGTTCCCTGCGGCGAGGCGGTGGGTAGTTCCCGACTCACGGATCGTGAGGTAATAGGTTGCCTCCCAAGACCTTCGCCAGATTTTGCGCTGGTCAGCGGCGGTGAGTGCCCAGCGTTCATCCGGCGAAAACTGGACAGTGCCCCAGCTTGCGGGTGCACCCTCCGGAACACTTTTGAGCCACGCCCCCACCGGGACGATGGTCTCCTTGCCGGTGGCAACATCATGCCGAAGCAGCACCTCGCCTTCGTCCGATTCTTGGGTGCGCAGGAAGGCCGCGCCGTCAGCTATCCACTGATCAACTTTGTAGGGCGGCGGGGAGTAAGACTTGTGCAGGAAAATGTCCTCCAGCGTAAGCAGCCCATCGCTGGACTGGCCCAGGAGAGCCGTGAAGAGTAGGGTGAGCGTGATCAGTTTCATGCGGGGCGCCCTCATGGTGACGAAAGAATAATCGGGCCGAAGGTACGATGAGTTGGGGTATGCGCCAAGAGCAGGTGAGTCCCATGTCGGGCAGGCAAAGCATAACTCGCTGCCGTAACTGGTGCGCCTGTGACCCCGGTCACATCAGCTCACCCCAGTGGGTCAAGCAAATCGTGTTTCGGCCGATATAGAGCGTATCTGGTCGAACATCAAAACCGGGAGAAACCATGAGTCCATCTCTTGACATCGCCTTTATCGGCATGAAAGCGGCCCTGGATCAACTGGAACGTACGGGTGCGCAGATTGCCCAGCTGGTCGGTGACAGCGATCCGGTCCGGAACGCGGTGGAGTTGATTACTTCGCAGCGGAGCTTTGAGGCCAGCGCCGCGGTCGCCCGCGCGGCCGACGAAACGCTGGGCACGCTCCTCGACCTGTTTGCCTAGGACCGGTTCCCGGTCATTCCCGCCCGCCCAGGGTGCGCGCACACAGCGCTCATGCCTTTGCCCGGGGCTTGCGGTGACTCCTTACAGACGATCACGGCAGAGCTGCCAATAATTGACCGGCGGGAGTAACTTCCTGCCCATGAACCCGCTAGGGGCCGGTGGATCCCAGGGTAGGACCCGGCGCCAGGCCCACGGGCAGAGAGGATAATTGCAGCTTGAGCATACGCATCAAATCGGTGGATCCTGATGGTCTGGGCGCCTACCTGGGCCTCAAGCCTGGCGACCGCCTGCTGAAGATCAACCAGCGGAAAGTGCAGGACCATTTGGACTACCAGTACCGCATTGCCGTTACCTCGCCGGAATTGGAGCTGGAGATCGATGGTAGCAGGCAGGTGGTAGCGGTTGACAAAGAGGAGGACACCGACCTGGGTGTGACCTTTGAAGATTTTGCCATCCGCAGCTGCGCCAACGACTGCGTTTTCTGTTTTGTGGATCAGAACCCGGCGGGCCTCAGGGCGGGGCTCTATTTCCGTGATGGCGACTATCGTCTCAGTTTCCTCTACGGGCACTATATCACCCTGACCAACATGGGCACCAAGGAGCTGCAGCGCATTGTGGAACAGCGCCTCTCGCCCCTGTACGTCTCTATCCATGCCACCGATCCCGAGCTTCGGCGGGAGCTGCTGCTTTATGGCAAGGACGACAAACTCCTGGACAAGCTGTCCTATCTCACCGCGCAGGGGATCGAACTGCATGGCCAAATTGTGCTCTGCCCCGGCCTAAACGACGGCGAGCAGCTCCGCCGGACCCTGGACGACCTGCTGCCCCTGATTCCCGGCCTCCGTTCCCTGGCCGTTGTGCCCGTGGGTCTCACTGCCCACCGCGCCGGGCTGCAGAAAATTCCCACTGTTACTGCTGCTTATGCCCGTGAGTTTATCGCTACCTACTCCGAATTGGACCGCCAATACCGGCTTACCGGCGGCGGGCGCTGGCTGTTGCTAAGCGATGAGTGGTACATCCTGGCCAACCAGGCGGTGCCGTCGGCCAGCTATTATGAGGGGCTGGCCATGGAGGCGAACGGCGTCGGACAGGTGCGGGCCTTCCTGGACCGCTTTGTGGCCGAGCAGCCTCAATTTCCCCGGGCTTTGCCGAGCCCCACCCGAATTTCGCTCGCTACCGGAGTTTTGGCCGCCAACCTCTTCAAGGAATACATATTGCCGGGCCTGGATACCATTGGCAATCTGCGCGTGGAGTTGCAGGTGATCCCCAACACTTTATTTGGCGCTCCGGTGACGGTGGCTGGGCTGCTGTCGGGGCGCGACTTCATCGCCCGGCTCGAGGGACGAGACCTGGGCGACGGCGTCTACACGACCCAGCGCATACTGAACGATGCCGGCGAGCTGACGCTGGACGACATGACACTGCCGCAGATCAGCCAGCGGCTGGGCGTGCCGTTTCGGGTCGCCAATGACAGTTTTCTCGACATCGTCAATGGGCTGGCGGATGGCTAAACCCACCCTTGCTATTATGGGCCGGCCGAACGTGGGCAAGTCGACACTCTTTAACCGGCTCATTGGCCGGAGGCAGGCCATTGTGGATGAAACGGCCGGCGTGACACGGGATCGCCTCTACGGCTCTGTCGAGTGGAACGGGCACGCTTTTCAGCTCATTGATACCGGGGGCTATTTGGCGGACGGAGCGGAGCCGCTGGAGGTGATTATTCGCCACCAGGCCGATCTGGCCGGAGCTGAGGCCGACCTGGTCATTTTTCTGGTGGACCGTCAGTCCGGGATTACACCGGATGATCAGGCCATCGCAGAGCGTCTCAGGCGGCTGGGTAAACCGGTGCTGCTGGTGGTCAACAAGGTCGACGATCGCGCACACGAGCCACAGGTCCTCGGCTTTTACGAGCTTGGTATGGGCGTCCCCGTGGCCATCGGCGCCACCAGCGGGCGGGGAGTGGGGGACATGCTGGATACGGCGCTGGACAAGCTGGGGTGGACCTGGAGCGACGAGGCAGCGCCACAGCGGGCCGTTGGTCTGGCCATCGTTGGCGCACCCAATGTGGGCAAGTCCTCCTTTCTCAATGCGGTGCTGAAAGAAGAGAAGGCCATCGTGACGCCCGTCCCCGGCACGACCCGTGATTCAGTCGATTCCTATCTGAACTATATGAAGCATAGCCTGCGCCTGATTGATACCGCCGGCCTCAGGCGCAGGGCAAAGATTGATGACGACATCGAATATTACAGCACCGTTCGGACCCTGCGGTCCATTGACGAATGCCAGGTTGCCATCGTGATGATCGATGCCGAGCGGGGATTCAATCGTCAGGACCGCCAGATCATGGGCAGGGTGATGGACCAGGGCAAGGGACTGGTTGTGGCGGTGAACAAATGGGACACCGTGCAGCGGGACTCGTCCACCATGGGGCAGTGGATCACTGACATGCGATCAGTGTTCAAGCCGCTGGCCTGGGTGCCCTTGGTGTTTGTGTCGGTACTCCAGAACCGGCGGGTCTGGAAAGTATTGCAGCTGGCGCTGGCGGTGTACGAGGAAACCCGGCGCAATATAGCCACCTCTGCACTCAACCAGTTTCTGGAGGATGCCCTCCGCAATCTGTCCCCGCCCGCTACCCGGGGCAAACGCATCCAAATCAAGTACGCTACCCAAGTCCACCGCGAGCCACCGCTGTTCGCCTTATTCTGTAACCACCCCCGGCTGATTCCCATCCCCTACCGCCGGTATCTTGAAAACCGCCTGCGGGAGCGCTTTGGTTTCACGGGAGTGCCCATCAAGCTTTCCTTCCGCCGGAAGTAGATGCGAGTCGGTATTTCCGGGGCCCTGGTTGCTGCGGCAGCTACAGTCTTGACGCTCGGGGCAGCGGGGGCCAATGGTCAGCCGATCAAATGCGGATGGGGTCGGCCAGAATTTGAAGGGCTACAGCGCCTCGCTGTCACACGAGCCCAACCGCCTGACCTTGATGCAACTTACATCACTCCCGACAGCACCTTCGCGGTGCACTACGACACCACCGGCCCTAACAGCCCCGACCTGACATCCACCCGTCCCGACGGCGTGCCCGACTGGATCGTGAGTGTGGCGGCCGCACTGGACTCGTCCAGACGCCTGTTACTGGACCTAGGCTATGTTCCTGCCCTGCCGGACGGGGACGGCATTTATGATGTCTACCTCCAGGAATATGGCGGCACTGTTTATGGCGAGACATTTTTCGGCACGCCCGCTTTTGGCGAACCCGCCGTGACCTACATCGTCATGGATAATGATTTTGCTGCAGATGAAAACTATTTCACCCACGGTTTGAATGCCGCCCGCGTAACCAGTGCACACGAGTATTTTCACGCCGTGCAGCTGGCCTATGGTTGGCGCAGCAACGACCTGTTCCTGTACGAGCTAGCATCAACCTGGTTCGAAGATATTGCCTACCCGGAACTCAATGATTGGACGTTCTGGTATCCCGACTTCGGCAACCGGCCCACTCAAGCGCTGGTTACCTCCCCCTCGCGGGGCGGCGGCGCTTCCATCGCCATTTTTGGTCACTACCTTACTCAAAATTTTGGCATTGAGATCATGAGGGAGATCTGGGCTGCCTTTATAGCTCAAGGTGGTCAGGGCGCTATTGCAGGGGCTTTGCCTGCGGGTCGCAGCCTAACCGGCGTCTGGATTGATTTCGTGGCCCGGCTATTCGCTAACGGCCGTGGCTCGCAGCACTACTTTTATGCCGATCAGGCCGTGCTCGCCCGCCCCGAAAAGGGTGCTGACCGGCAGGTGTTGGAAAAGATCACCGTGGCGTTCGACGGTTTGTCACCGGGGGTAACAGCCATCCAGGCGTTGGCGGTGGAGCACCCCACCAGCCTGCAGCTACAGGTGGAGGCCGCCCCGCCCGAATACGCGGCACAGGTGGCACTCGAGGCCCAGGGTTTTTCGCTGCACAGTATTGGCTTTCAAAAATGGTTTGCGAGCGGGCTGGATCAATTCTCCGAGATCATCCTGGTGGTGGGCGGCGGGCAGGACAGCCTCCTCATTTCGGCCGCACTGAGTGATGTCCAGCTGGCGATTAATCATGTCTATCCTAATCCCATCCGGCCGGGCGCAGTGCCGGCGCTGTCCATAGAATATACCCTGGCAGCGGGCTCATCAGCAGGGGGGCAAACCATTACATTCTACAATCTTTTGGGCCAGGAATTGTACCGCTTGGATATTGCCCGGTTTGGTGAGGGGCAGAAGGTGACCGTGCCGCTGCCATCTTTTACGCTGGACCGTTGGCCGGCAGGCATCTACTTCATGCGGCTCACCCGCGGTGGCTTCAAGTCATCCGTCCGGGCGTTTACCGTCCTGCGCTAGTACCGCCCTGGACCCACTCGTTCGGCCGACCCGGCAGACGGCGTTTCGGGAGCAACGCGCCCGCTTCATTGCCCGCGCCCTGCCCTGCAATAGCGCGGCCGATGCAGTGAGGATTCTGCGCCAAGCGCGGGGGCACAGGTGAAAGGGGCTTTAGGTGTGATCCCTCCTGCCGGTATCACTCCTAGCGAGGGGCGGGGTGATACCGACGTGATACTAAAACGATACCGTAGCGACCCAAAAACGAGCCCCGTTGGCGGGGCTAGGACACTCACCCTTCGATAGCCGTTTGGGCGAGCCCAGGACAGACCTCAGGGTGATAAGGGTCTCAGGCTCAGGGTGACATGGGGTGTGCGGGGTGAGAGGCTTTTGGGGTGACCCCCTCCCCCCTGGGCCGGGTCTACGGTCACCGACGGAGAGGATGGCCCAAAGATGGCCCAAACGTGACCCCTCACGGCTGGGCGCGGGGGCCGGGGTGGAACCACCGCCTCCCGATGGGTCGGGACAAGTTCCGACCGCCGCCTTTGGCGGGGCAAAGCGAGGTGATATGTCAAAGAGCGGGGGTGAAGGTAAGGGGCTGGAATTGGGATGGGAAGTCGGAGGATCGACGCAGGGGTGCGACTGCCTCGCGGCCAGGTGGCTGCCTTCGTTAGCAGGATGAGAGGGCTGGGCGGACGTGAGATCGAAATCTCCCTCGGCGCGATTGATTCAGGCGGCGAGGATGCTTAATATTGAGCCCCACCCGATGCGGGGTGGAGCAGTCCGGTAGCTCGTCGGGCTCATAACCCGAAGGTCGTAGGTTCGAATCTTACCCCCGCTACTCTCGAGAAACCCTCTTTTCC
>JADFSS010000010.1 GCA_022560655.1 Candidatus Neomarinimicrobiota bacterium | reverse complement strand
TCCCGTGTTCCCGGTTGTTCTGGAAGACTCATAGGAGGGATTCATGCGCTGCGCAATTTAGGTCCGTGTCTCGTCGGAGAAGCAGGTAAATAAAGGCCTCTCCCTGGAAGCACAGAAGAAGACTGGCATGGAGTTGACGCAGAGTAAGGGTTGGACCCATGAGGTCTTTGAGGATGCTGGTATATCTGCTGAGCCTGAAGGGATAGCCCACAGGCCGGCTCTTGTTCGAATGCTCGATTCAATAGAGGAAGGAAATATTCAAAGAGTCTTCGTTACAGAGATCGACAGATTAGCACGAAACCCGGCAACATTATCATTTATTAAAAAGGTATTACAAGATAACCAAGTTAAGGTTGTCACTCAAAATCAGGTTTTTGATTTTGAAGACGATGAGGATGACTTTATCTCTGACCTGCTTGGACTGTTGGCAAAGAGAGAGAATCGGATTAGGGTGAGGAGGAGCAAGCGAGCTCGTTTAGAGGGTGTTCTCAAAGGGAAATGGAGAGGTGGCATTCTACCATATGGTTACGCTGCGATTAGAGATCCCGATGACAGGGCAAGGGACAAGATCCTTGTCCCTGATGAAGATGAAGCCAAGGTATTCGAGCAGATGGTCGAATGGTGCCTGCAAGGACTTAGTACGAGGGATATAGCACTCAGGTTAAATGCCCTCGGAATACCAACAAAAGGATCGAAGATATACAAGAAGGAGATTAAGGTTGCTGTTAAGGGTAGAAGTGAATTTGTGATGAGGAAAACGAAGGACCTGAAATGGAAACCAGGTACCGTGTACGGAATACTTAAGAATCCAATCTACAAGGGTGAGATGAGATATTTGGACCACACAATTAGAGTTCCGCACCTAATTGGAAGAGAAAAATGGGAGACTGTACAAAAACAACTGCGCTCAAACTATAATAGTTCGACGAGAAACATCAAACATTTCTACCTACTGAGAGGCTTGCTTTTTTGCCGAAGTTGCGGTAGGAGGCTGTATGGGTGGATTAGACCATCAAGAGGTATGAGAGTATATTGTTGCTTGAGCAAAAGGCCCGATCCTGAACCCAGGTTCTGTGGGCTGAAGAATATCCACCTTGATCGTTTGAATCTTCTGGTCTGGAATATTGTTCGCGAACTCTTATCAAACTCAGAAAAACTCAAGCAGGCAATTATTCAACAGCAATCTGAATACTTTGCTGATGAGATAATATTGGAAGATGAGATTGAAAGACTCACTAGTCTCAAAGCAGAGAGAGAAAGGGAATTATATCGGATCTTAGATCTGTATGGGAAATCACAGATTCTTTCTGTTCAGGAGTTGGATAAGCAGGTTAGAAAGGTAAAAGATGAAATCCATGTGATAGAGGGTGAGACTGCAAAGCTTGAACAGAAACAACAGCAAAGAGTCAACATAGAGGAGAATCTTTCGGAGATTGAGTCATGGTCACGCCAGCTTAGTGAGAGGATTGACCATCTGTCGGATCAGGAGAAGTATGAGCTCTTGCATCTTGTGATTGACAAAATCATTGTTGATTACCATGAAGGTAAGGGTCACTCCATCGAGGTAAGAGGCGCGATACCTCTCTTCGAGCAGGAAGGCTCCAAGCAAAAATATACAGGCATTGAAGTGTCCAATTACAACAGAGCCGTAGACGCGGGACTCATCGGCGGCGGTTCCGTGCCCCGGCCCGGAGAGGTGAGTCTGGCCCACCACGGCGTGCTGTTCCTGGACGAGCTGCCCGAGTTCAGCAAGAGCGTACTGGAGGTGCTCAGGCAGCCGCTGGAGGCGGGCGAGGTGACCATCGCCCGGGCCAGGGTATCGGTTACCTATCCAGCCAACGTCATGCTGGTGGCGGCCATGAACCCCTGTCCCTGCGGCTATGCCACCGACCCCCGCAATACCTGCAGCTGCTCACAGACCGCCATCCAGCGCTACATGAGCCGCATCTCCGGCCCCCTGCTGGACCGCATCGACATTCACATTGAGGTGCCCGCGGTGAAGGTGGAGGAACTGGCCCAGAAGCAGGATGGGGAGCAGTCGGAGGCGATCCGTGAGCGGGTGGAGGCGGCCCGGGAACGTCAACGCCGCCGCTTCGAGGGCGAAAGCCGCATATTTGCCAACGCCCACATGGGCAGCAAGGCCCTGCGCCGATTCTGCCCCCTGCCGACCGAGGGCGAGGAACTCCTTACGTCGGCCATAACCCGGCTGGGCCTTTCGGCCCGGGCCTACGACCGCATCATCAAGGTCTCGCGCACCATCGCCGACCTGGCCGGGAGCGACGGCATCCAGACGTCCCACCTGGCGGAGGCGATCCAGTACCGGAGCCTGGATAGGCAGCTGTGGCTAGGATAAGGCTGGGCCCAGCTACCCAATGGTAGGGTCTCCCCGATGGTCAGGCTCAGGCTGTGGCCAGAAAGCGCTCCAGGGCTGTCACCAATTTCTCGCCATCACTGTCGGTGTGCGCGCCGGAGATGAACGCCGCCTCAAACTGCGAGGGCGGCAGGTAAATGCCCCGCTCCAGGGCCAGGTGGAAGAACCGTCCAAAGGCGGGCAGGTCGCACTGCATCACGTCGGCGTAAGTCCTTACCGGGCCATCGGTAAAGAACAGGGTAAACATGGAGCCTACCCGGTTCACCGTCACCTTTCCGTAGCGCTCGATCACGGCCTGTAGCCCCGTCTCCAGGACCTGGCCCAGCTGCTCCAGCCGGAGGTAGAGCGCCTCGTCGCAGCGCTCCAGGGTGGCGATGCCGGCAGCCATGGCCAAGGGGTTGCCCGACAGCGTCCCCGCCTGGTAGACCGGCCCCTCCGGCGCCACCTGCGCCATCAGATCGCGCCGCCCGCCGTAGGCCCCCACCGGCAGCCCCCCGCCAATCACCTTGCCCAAAGTTGTGAGATCGGGTTTTGTGTCGTAGAGGCCCTGCGCCCCCTGGGGATGGACCCGAAAGCCGGTCATCACTTCGTCAAAAATCAGGATTGCCCCCTGAGCGGTGCACAGTTCTCTCAGCCCCGTGAGGAAGCCCGGCTCACCGGGAACGCAGCCCATGTTGCCGGCCACCGGCTCCACGATGACCGTGGCGATGTCGTCCCGATGGGCCTCGAACAGTGCCTCCACCGAGGAGAGCTCGTTGAACTGGGCCACCAGTGTCTCACCGGCAATGGACGGGGGCACGCCGCTGCTGCTGGGGACCCCGGTGGTGAGCGCCCCGGAACCCGCCTTGATAAGGAAGCTGTCGCCGTGGCCGTGATAGCAGCCTTCGAACTTGATGAGCTTGCTGCGGCCGGTGGCGCCACGGGCCAACCGCACCGCGCTCATGGTGGCCTCGGTGCCGCTGTTGACGAACCTGACCATTTCCACGGAGGGAATGCGCCCGACAATCAGGCGCGCCAGCTCGGTTTCGGCGGCGGTAGGGGTGCCAAATGAGGTGCCCCGCCCGGCGGCAGCCTGGATGGCGGCCACCACTTCCGGTTGGGTGTGCCCCAGGATCATGGGGCCCCACGACCCGACGAAGTCGATGTAGGTGTTGCCGTCAACGTCGGTGAGCTGCGCGCCGGAAGCCGCCGCCATGAAAAGCGGTTCGCCCCCCACGGCTCCGAACGCCCGCACCGGCGAGTTCACCCCCCCGGGCAGCACCCGGCGGGCCGCTGCAAACAGGGCCTTGCTCCGGGCAGTGCCCATGCTCAATTCGCTGGGCTTTTAAGCAGCCGGGCCAGGTCCTTGGCAAAATAGGTAATAACAGCGTTGGCGCCAGCCCGGAAGATCGCGATGATGCTCTCGACCATGGCCCGCTCCCCGTCGATCCACCCGTTGGCGCTGGCGGCCTTGAGCATGGCGTACTCACCGCTCACCTGGTAGCCAACCAGCGGCAGCGGCAGCGCAGCCTTCAGCTGGGCGATGACATCCAGGTACATCCCCGCCGGTTTGACCATGAGCATATCGGCGCCCTCGGCCGAGTCCAACTCGGCCTCTAAAAGCGCCTCGGTGGCATTGCGCACGTCCATCTGGTAGCCGTGGCGGTCGCCCAGGGACGGGGTTGCCTCCGCCGCCTCCCGAAAAGGGCCATAAAGGGCCGAGGCGTACTTGACCGCATAGCTGAGGATACCAACCTCGCTGTAGCCGTCCTCGTCCAGCGCCTCGCGTACGGCGCCCACCATGCCGTCGATCATACCGGAAGGGGCGACGGTATGAACACCGGCCCGCGCCAGAGCCAGGGCCTGCTTCTGCAGGTTGACCAGTGTGGCATCGTTATCCACCTCGCCGTCGCGCAAGGGGCCACAGTGGCCGTGATCGGTATATTCGCAGAAGCACAAGTCAGCGATGAAATGGGCCTCGGGATAGGCTGCCAGCAGAGTATTGAGGCCACGCTGAATGATGCCGTCATCCTGCCAGGCGGCTGAGCCTTCCGAGTCCTTGTAATCGGGAATGCCGAACAACATGAAATTGACGAGGCCCACTTTTGCACAGTCGGACAGCTCCTGCTCGGCTTCGTCAACGCTGAGCTGGAAAACGCCCGGCATGGAGCTCACTTCCCGCCGCACTTTCTTGCCAGGCACCAGAAACAAAGGCATGATGAGCTGCTCGGTGGTGTAGCGCGTTTCGGCTACCAGATTACGAATGACCGCTGTACGGCGGTTGCGGCGGGGTCGCTGGACGGGGACAGTCAGTGCCGGGTCATTCGGCATGGCTCACCTCCTGATGATGTTGGACGTCTTCCTTCAGCCGATGCACGAGCCGCCGGGCGGCATCAACCCCTGATTCAAAGGACTGCCCCACCGATATCCCCTGACGATAGTTGCCCGCAAAGGCCCACGTGGGATGGGCGCGCTCAACCCGGTCCAGGTTACGGACAAAAGCGCCATGCCCGAAACCGTATTGCGGGATGGCCGCAGCCCACAGGTGCAGGTGGCTGAACAAGGGGGCGGTAGCTGTCTTGATCTGCATGATGTCGCCAACCTCTTCGCAGGCAATACGCAACAGATCTGCTCTACTCTCCCTGCTGATCCACCGGTTACGCTCGCCGCCCAAAAAGACGGTAAACAGGTGCTCTCCATCGGGAGCGCGATAAGGAAACAGCGAGCTGTCGAAAAGAATGCCCAATATCCGGCGCTGCTCCACGGCAGGGATCAGCAGCCCAAAGCCGTCGGTGCGGCTGCCCACGTCTGTCTGCGGGTAGCTGAGGTGCGCCACGGCCACCGGTGTGTACACCGGCGGCGAAGCAGGCCGCAGATTGCCGGGCAACGCCGTCCAGGCATGGGCGGGGCTGGTGGCTATGACAGCGTCGAAACGCTCGCCATTGATCCGCCAGGCGTCATGGCTTTGGACCACGTCGTCCACCGGTGCACCGAGACGCAGCAGGCCTTCCAGCGCGCCGGCCAGCGCGTCCGGGATTTCCTGCAGGCCGTCCCGGAAGGCATACATGCCGCGCCTGCGTGGGACCCGTTTGCCGGTCTGCTCCTTGCGGGCCTGCCTCCGGCTGATCAACGCACCACGGACAATGCTGCCGCCCAGCCGCTCCAACTCTTTGAGGCGGGGCAAAGCGGCCGCGATGGACAGCTGCCCGGGGTCGCCTGCATAGACCCCTGAAATGAAGGGATCGACAAGGCGGGTGACCACCTCCGGTCCCAACCGGCGCGTGAAGAAATCCGCCACGCTCTCGTCCTCCGCGCGCCCGGCGATGAACGGTTCCTTCAGCAGCCGCCACTTGGCACGGCCCGACAGCAGCGGCGTTCGGATTAGCGCTGCCGGACCCAGTGGAATGGGTTCCAGGTTGCCCCGCTGGTAAACGAACCGATTCTGCGCCTCGGGTCCTGCTTCCAACAGCGTGGATTTCAGCCCCAGATCGCCAATGGCTTCATATAGCGCTGTATGGGAGGCCTGAAGCGAGTGGGGTCCCAGTTCCAGCAGGTAGCCGTCCACCCGCAGCGACTGGATCTTGCCGCCGACACGGTCGGAAGGGTCGAACACGGTCACCCCCTGACCGAGCCGCTGCAGGGTCCAGCCGGCAGCCAGACCCGCAATCCCGGCGCCCAGGACGGCGACCTTCATGCCAAACGGTAGTTCTCTGCGTTGACCACGATGTCAGCCAGGGCAGCGATGAACCGGGGATGCACGCCAGGCGCCGGAACCCGCAGGTATTCCGTGATGCCCGCTGCTTCCGCAACGCCCTTAACCAGGATATCCAGTTCGTAGAGTGTCTCCAGGTGCTCGCAGACAAAGGCGATGGGCACGATGGCAATGCTGGCGACGCCCTGCGCGCCCAGCTGCTGCACGTGGTCGAGGGTGGCGGGAGCCAACCACTTTACCGGTCCCACCTTGCTTTGATAAGCGATGCTGCTGGGATTGGGCAGGCCAGCCATGACAAGGGCCACCGTTTCCTCTATGTGGTCGCGATAGGGGTCGCCATGGCGAACGTAGCTCAGGGGTATGCTGTGGGCACTGAAAACAACGTGGACAGCATTGGGTAGATCGCTTGCGGTCAGAGTTTGCCTCAAAAGTTCCTGTTGGGCGGCAATATAGTCCGGGTGTCGGTGGAAGGCGCCCACAAAAGTGGACCGTCCGCCTGGCGTGGCCGACTTCCAGTCCAACCAGCAGGTGCGGATCGTGGCAAAACTGTACTGCGGAAACAACGGTAGCGCCACCAGGCGATCCCACGCGTCCGGTTCCGCCTCCAGCGTCAGTCGAACGGACTGAATGGAGGGTGGACTATAACGCATGGCGACGGTGACCGTGTAGTCCGACCCCAGCACCTTCTGTAGAGCGCCGGCCTGGGCTTCCGTCTCCTTGAGTATAGGGGAGCCGCCACCAATCTGACGATACAGCCCCTGGGCGTGCTCCCGGCGTCTGCGGGCGATAAAGCGTCCCAGAATGCCGGTGCCCAGCGAGCCCCAGGGAAACCGGATCACGTCGCTGAACAGGTTGGCCAGAAACGGTTCCACCTCCGCCTGGGAGGCAGGTCCGCCCAAGTTCATCAGCACGACGGCGGTGCGGCTCATACGGTATTGGAGTAGCGGGGGGCAGCGGCTTCGTCGGCAGGGACGGCGTCCCCGTTGCTGGGCAGGTAGGCATCGAACACCATGGCGATGTTACGGATAAACATGCGGCCCTTCTCCGTTATGCTGAGCCGGTGGGCCCCGGCTTGGAGCAGACGGTCATCCTCAAAGGGCTTGAGTGCCGCCAGCTCAGCGTCGAAATAGCGCCCAAACTCGATGTTGAACTCCGCCTCAATGGCGGGTACATCCAGCTCGAAACGGCACATGATATCCTGTATGACCCGTTGCCGCAAGTGGTCGTCGGAAGTAAGCAGGAGGCCCCGCTGGGTGGGCAACCGGCTGTCTTCAACCAGTTTCTTGTACGTACTGAGCTGCTTGTGATTCTGCAGATAGTAGTTGTGCGTTTTGCCGATACCCGTGATTCCCAGGGCATACATATCCAGCCCCGCCTGAGTGCTGTAGCCCTGAAAATTCCGGTGTAGGCTGCCATTTTCCAGCGCCACTGCCAGCTCATCACCAGGCTGGGCGAAATGGTCCATGCCAATGAACACCATGTTGCCATCCGTGGTCAGATAGTCGATGATGTGGGCCAGCAGTTCCAGTTTCAAATCCGGTCCCGGCAGCCATTCATCCTTAATGAGTTTCTGGTGCTTCTTGAGCCACGGCACATGGGCATAATTATAGACTGCCAGGCGCCTGGGGTTCAGGGTCAGGACCTGCTCCAGAGTGTGGGCAAAGCTAGCCAGGCTCTGATGGGGCAGCCCGTAGATCAGGTCAAGATTGATATCATCGAATCCGACCTGGCGTAGCATGTCCAGAACGTCGCTGGTGAGCTGGTAGGGCTGTATGCGGTTGATGGTCTGCTGCACGCGCTCGTCGAAGTCCTGCAGGCCGCAGCTCACCCGGTTGAAACCGGCGTCGGCCAGCGCCATGGCCCGGTCCTCCGTCATTTCACGGGGATCGATTTCGACCGACACCTCGGCCTCGGGACTGAACTCGAAGCGCCGTCGAATGTGTGCCATGAGGGATCGAATCTCATCGGCCGTGAGATAGGTAGGGGTGCCACCGCCCCAGTGGAGCTGGCCAACCCTTCTTTCCGAGCCCAAGTAGGAGGCCAGCAAATCGACCTCCAGTTTTAGCACGCGCAAATAATCGGCTATGGAATCCCGCCGGCTGGTGATGATCACGCTACAGGCGCAGAACGTGCACAGCGAGGGGCAGAAGGGCAGATGGAAGTAGAGCGATAGCTCAGGGGTTACAGGCACATCGGGATCGGTGAGCTCCTGCCGGTAGTGATCCGCGCCCACTGCTTCGCTGAATTGCGGCGCCGTGGGGTAACTGGTGTAGCGCGGCCCCGGACGGCTGTATTTGCGCGCCAGGTCCAGGTCCAATTTCATGTGACTGGCACCAGATCGTAGTCCCGGACGCTGTCCAGCATGACCTGTACATGCCTTGGCGGGACGTCGGGCGTGATGCCGTGGCCGAGGTTGAAAATGTGTCCGGCTCCCGGTCCGTGGCTCTCCAGCACAGCCCGGGTGGCGCGTTGAATTGTGACGGCGTCGGTAGTGAGTATGCCCGGTGCCAGATTGCCCTGGAGCACGACCTGGTCACCCAGCACCTGGCGATAGCGGGCCAACGGCTGCTGCCAATCCACGCTGAGTATCCGGAAGGGCGCAGCCTCGTCCGCCGTGAGCCACTGGGCGGCCCCTTTCAGATAGAAAATGGCCCGCTGACCCTGCAATTCCGCGGCCATGCGGTGCAGGTAGGGGAGGCTAAACTCGCGGAACTGTTGCTCAGTGAGGTTCCCGGCCCACGAGTCGAATATTTGGACCGCATCCGCACCGGCGGCCAACTGGGCTTGCAGGTGCTCAAGGGCGGCGGCCGTCAAACGCTCCAACATGGTGTGCAGCAGGGCGGGGTCTGTCTCCAGCAGGGACTTGATGGCGGCAAAGCCATTGCTTGAGCTGCCCCCCGCCACCAGATAACAGGCCAGTGTCCAGGGGGCGCCGGCAAAGCCCAACAGCGCAACCTCGGGAGACAGTTCCCGGCGCAGCAGGCCAAGTGCAGCATAAACGTAATCCAGCCGGTCGGGGACCGCGGCCGAGGAAAGCCGCTCCAGCTCCGTCGCTGAGCCTACGGCCCGCTCAAGCACCGGGCCGTGGCCCTCCACAATCTTGTAGCTCACCCCCAGCGCTTCCAGCACGACCAGGATATCGGAGAAAACAATCGCCGCGTCCAGGCCGTAGCGCCGGATGGGTTGCAGACTCAGCTCCACGCAGAGCTCGGGATTGGTCACCATTTCCTTGAAGGAATGTCGCTGTCTAACTGCTTGGTATTCAGGCAGATAGCGTCCCGCCTGCCGCATGATCCAGACCGGTCTGCGCGGCGTCGGCTGTAGGTCACACGTCTGCAGGAAGAGGTTCACGCCGCCCGGCCTGCCGGCTGGAAGTGGTGGGTCAACCGGCGTATCAAGTCGTGTACGGAGCCGCTCTCGGCCTGCAGCCAGACCTGGAGCCCGTGCTCATAGCAGGCCGCAGAAGTTGTGGGTCCAATGGTACAGAGGCGCATCTCCGACACCTGCGGTGCAACCTCGCGCCACACATCTGCCGCCGAGGGGCTGCCCAGCACCACCGCGGAAAGGTTGTTATGCGGCAGTTCGGCGGTGATTTCGCCTGCAGAGCGCGGTTCACTGCGATATACGACCGGGCTGTAGTACGACAGCCCGGCTCCGTCCAAATAGTCGAGTACGGGCTCGCCGCCACGGGTGCCGCGGGGGAATAGTACGTCGGGGGCCGGGGGCTCGGCGCGTAGCAGCTGTACCAGCGACCGCCCAGTAGCTTCCGGTGGTGTCGTGACGGACGCGGCACCCACCGTGCGCAGCGCCGTGGCCGCAGCCGCGCCAACCGCATAAAACGGCAGGCGGGCAAGACGCTGAATGTGAGGCGCCAGCCCGGGGATAGCGTTCGCGCTGGTGACGATCACGCTGCCGCAGCGTTCCAGCCGCCCCGGGTCCACTGCGTTCCGCAGGTGCTCGATGCGCAGAAAAGGGACGTGCACAAGGCGGAGCCCTGGATGGGGTAGCTCGGGTGGCGGCGAGCTGAGGGTCCACAGAATTGTGGGCGGGTGCGTCATGCACGTGTTCCTATGTTCTTGAAGCGGTTCGCCATCATCGCCGCCGCCTCGATGGGATCATCGCCAGCGGATACTTCCATCCGTTGGTAGACCGGCAGCGCGTCGCTGTCCGGGCCCAGGGAGGCGAGAAAAACCATAGCGCCCCCGCCGGAATCGACCCAGGCGTGGGCGCCCAGCGGCAGCGAGCAGCCCCCCTCCAGCAGGTAAGCGAAATGGCGCTCCATATCGGTTGCGCGGCGGGCAGCGGGCGATTCCAGCGGGTTGAGCAGGGCGGTCAGATCAACGCGGTCCGCCAACGTCTCCAGGGCGATGGCGCCTTGACCCGGCGCGGGAATCATCTTATCCAGGGGCAGGGCTACCGTCGTGTAACCAGTAATGCCGAGCCGGTCCAGGGCCGCAGCGGCCATGACCAGTGCGTCGACCTGCTGCTCGCCAAGTTTGCGCAGACGGGTGTGGATGTTGCCCCTTACCGGGAGCACCTGGCAGCCGGGGTAAAGCGTTCTCAACTGCTGGGCGCGGCGCACCGACCCGGTGAGGATCGCAGGTTTTGGGGGCAAGGCCTGTTCATCGGCGTGGCGGGGATGCAATACCAGCACGTCCCCGGCCGGTCCTCGGGGGAGAATGGCCGCCACCTGGAACGGCTCGCCCACCTTAGCCGCCATGTCCTTGAGGGAGTGCACAGCTACGTCGATCGCTCCGGCAAGTAGGCTCGCTTCCAGTTCTTTGGTAAAGTACCCGGGGTGGGGCAAATGGTCCAGGGGGGTCGACTGATCGCGGTCACCGCTGGTCTTGACGACCACGGTGGCTATGTTCAGTTCAGGGTAGTGCGCCTGCAGGGCGTCGGCGGCTTGGCCGGCCTGCCAGAGCGCCAGGGGGCTGCCACGGCTGCCGAGACGAACATCCCCCTGCGAGGGGTCACGCGTTGGATTCGGGGTCCCCATCAAGCGACCGGGTGCTGGCCTCCACCTGCTGCCGGAATATTTCCAGCGGCCGTACCGCCAGACGCTTCACCAGGCGCTGGCTAAAGGTCTCCAGCATGGCGCGCAGATGTTCCTCACCGTTGAGGTTGAAGCGCTGCAACTCCTCCTGCCGGATCGTTTCGTATTCCGAGTGCAGCTGGGCAATGGCCGGGGAGGCGATGTCCAGTATCTGCCGGTAATGGAAGTTCAGCAGTTCCTCCGCGACTAGGGCCTCGGCCACCGGTACCTCCTCCTCCCGGGTCACCATGAGGGAATCGATGTGCGCCTGGATATAGTCCAGGTCGATGCGCCGGACGCCGGGCCGGTTGGCCAGCGCTGGTTCAATGTTGGGCGGGACGGAGAGATCAAGGTAGAGCTGCTGGCGGGTCGAGTCAGGCGGCAGCATGGCATCAGTGATGATGGTCTTTCCTGCCGACGTACAGGCGATGATGATGTCCCGCCCGGCAAGGGCGGCGCCCAATTGCTCCCACGGAATCAGCGTGCCGTTCACCTCGCGCGCAAAGTCCTCTGCGGACTGTCGGGTACGGTTGGTTACGGCCACATCGGCCAGCCCCTTTTCCCGCAGGTTATGTACCACGCTGCGGCCCATGCTGCCGGTGCCCACCACCAGCGCCGAGCGTTCCCTCAGCGAGCCAAGATAGTCCCGGGCCATGATGAGTGCCGTGTGAGATACGGAGGCCGACCCGTTAGACAGAGCGGTCTGGCGGCGGACCCGTTTGCCGGCCTTGAAGGCGCCCTGGTAGACTTTTGCCAGCAGGGGTGAGAGGCTGCCGGCACCTTCGCTGATTTTCACCGATGATTTGATCTGGCTGACAATCTGCGTTTCGCCCAGGACCAACGATTCCAGCCCGCTGGCCAGCCGGAAGATGTGCTTGACCACGCTCCATCCGGTGGCTACCCGAAGGTGCTGCTCCAGCTCGGCGCGATCCAGCGAATAATACTCGCTCAGCAGCGCCTTGATCCCATCGATGTCGCCACCATCAAGGATGAACTCGGTCCGGTTACAGGTAGAGAGGACCAGGCAGCCTTGCACCCCGGTTACCTCTCGCAGGCTGGAGTGGAGCTCTTCAATCTGCCCAGCGGTGAGAGCATACCGGCTACGGACATCTACATTGAATTCACGATGGCTGATCCCCAGAAAACGTAGCGCTGAGAGCAGCGATTTGCCGCTGGGGGTAGGTTCCAAATCTGTGGGGATGGGCTGCATTGGCTCCTGAGAGCGAAGTTGGCCCCAAAGTGTGATTAGTTTATGAAGGCAGGGTGAAGTTTTGGCAAGAAATAAGACGGGCACTGCCCGGGCTTCGCCGGCTGCTAGATATCCTCCAGGGAGTCCTCAATCACCGCGCGCAGTGTATAGCGCAGCACGGTGAAGCCCACGGGTACGCTTTGAAAGCAGCCGGTATCGGTGAGACTGTGCATGGACGTATCCGGCATGGCGCGGTAGGCGATAACGGTTGCGCCGCCATCAACGAGGCAGAATGAGGAGCTGTCCGGCTCAACGGTAAGAGTAAGGAAGCGCTGGGCACTGAACAGGCTGTCCAACCGGGCTATGCCATCCGCGCCCAGCTCGCCCAGCTTTACCACGGTTACCTCGCCCGAACTGAAGCGCTCATCATAGGTTGCCCGACCATCAAAAGCGATGCGCAGATGATTGGCCAGCGGCCCGTCAGAAAGGCGGAGGCCGCCTACAACGGCATATTCGATGGCCAGGTCGGCGTTGGACACAGGCTGGATGCCGGGTTCCGTGGGTGCCTGGCAGGCGGCGGCCAGGAGGGTGGCGAATAATGCGTAGGTGCGTAGAACGGTCTTCATCCTGCAGAAACGGCGGCGCTAAATTAGGTCGCTGGGAGTAAGGTACGATGATGACGAGTTCCCGGCAAGTAGCTGCGCGACATTTGCGGTGCAGTTGCGGTCTGGCTGAAACCATGGCTCAAGATGACCTCAAACGGCTCGCCGCCCTAGCCGCCCTGGACTATCTGGGGGCAGGCGCTATTATCGGCGTGGGGAGCGGCACCACCAGCGACCATTTCATCGCGGCGCTGGGCACCAGCGGAATCCCTATAGCTGGGGCGGTCGCCAGTTCAGAAGCTACCGCCCAGCGCCTGAAGGAGCATGGCCTGCCCGTCGTGGCCTTGGGCGCTGCAGGTCAGCCCTCAGTCTACGTGGACGGCGCCGATGAGGCCGACGGCCGGCGGCGTCTCATTAAGGGTGGCGGTGGCGCGCTGACCCGCGAGAAGGTGCTGGCCGCAGCCAGTGACCGGTTTGTCTGCATTGTGGATGAAACCAAACTGGTGGATCGGCTGGGCGCTTTTCCCCTGCCCGTTGAAGTTATCCCGTTTGCCCGGGCTTACGTGGTTGTAGCGCTCACGGAGTTGGGTGGCGACCCCGTCCTACGTGAAGGCTATGTCACCGACAATGGCAATGAGATTCTCGATGTGCGGGGTCTGGTTTTGGACGATCCCGCCAGCTTGGAAGCCCAGCTCAATCAGATCGCCGGTGTGGTGAGCAACGGCCTGTTTGCCCGCCGTCCCGCCGACATCCTGCTGGTGGGGACACCAGGCGGTGTCAAGACTATCTTATAGGGCCATACCCCGCGAGGACGACCGGCCTGTGGGTTGGTTCAGGGCTGCTGCTCGAAGATGATGCTCAAGCAACTCAGCGACCCTTCGGCCTTCTCGAACTCCCGAATGTCAACCGGTTCTACAGCGTAGCCCAGACGCACCAGTTTTTCTGACGTGTATGGGTTGCCCGCGCCCAGCAGCACCCGGCCGTTAACGGGTAGGACGTTCGCGGCCCAGTTCTCACCGTGGGCCACCTCCACGATTTGAAAACCCGCCTCCACAAGGGGAAGGGTATCCAGCCAAATGGGATTCACCAGGACCGTCTCGTTGTCCAGTGCGGTGCAGGTGGTTTTCAGGTGCAGCACATCGTGAATCTCCACGGGCACCACGTGATACCCCAAGGGGTGCAGCACTTGCCCGAGACCGCGAATACCTTCCTCATTGGTCCGGGCTGACCGGCCCACAAACAGCCGCTTGCCGATCCGCAGGACGTCACCCCCATCCAACGTCGCGGGAGGTTGGAGGTGAGTTATTTTGCGGTACTTCGCCAGCTCTGTTTCCCATGCGGCCAGTTCGCCGCGCCGGGATTTGGCACCCGGCAGCGTCATTATGGCCATTTCGTCCACGACCACGGCAGCATCCTCAACAAATACCGCATCAGGGAAATCCTTGTTGATGCTTAGGTTTACAACCTCCACTCCCAGTTCCGATAAAGTTTTGCGGTAGTTCAGATGCTGCTGCTCCGCCAGCGCCACATCGATTGGACGCCGCTCAATATAAGTCAGTTCGCATGCATTGATATCGGCAGGGACGCTATGGGTGAGGGCAAGCGTCAAAGTTGATCGAGCCCCAAGTTTGTCAATCTAACGGAAACTTTGAGTACATTCTTTATCTCAACCGCAAAGGCCGTCCAGTGGATACCCATGCTGGCGGCACGGATGGCATGAACCAGATTCAGACTGGCGGGGTAGCCCCTCTGCTTCAAAGTGGCATACAGTTCCACTGGATCGTGCGATTTAAGGTCATCGAGGTTCGAGATGCCAACGGCTTTAAGCCAACCCGCTGAGGCGGGACCCAGGTTTATCAGGCGGCTGAGTCCCTCGGCTGGCACGGTGCTGGAGCGCTGGGTCACAGAGCTAATTTACAGTTGCAGGGACAATAGATTTACGACTCGCACATCCAGGTTGAGCGCAGCTATGATCCCCGCAGCAAAATGTGGCTAAATTAGCCGCCGTCACCAGTTGGCTGTCAACGAGATAGGAATCATATGATGCGCATTGGGATTCTCACGGGCGGGGGCGATGGCCCCGGCCTGAATGCAGTCATCCGCGGGCTGGTTCTCACCGGGGTGAAGCAGTACGGCTACGAATTTATCGGCTTTCGCGACGGCTGGGCCGGCCCGGTCAAGAATCTCACCCTGCCCCTATCCCGGGATGCTGTGCGTGGAGGCCACGCGGCGGGTGGCACCATGCTGGGCACCAGCCGCACCAATCCTCTTAAAGAAGCCGGCGCAATCGATAAAATCAGGGCCAACCTGGATGTCAACGGCGTAGACGTCCTTGTGGCTATTGGTGGCGACGACACATTGGGTGTGGCGGCCAAGCTGGTTGAAGCTGGCATTCATATCATCGGTGTGCCCAAAACCATCGACAACGACCTGAGCGCCACCGATTACACCTTCGGGTTCGACACTGCCGTGGCCAACGCAACCGCGGCCATTGACGCGCTACGCACCACCGCGGACAGTCACCATCGTGTCTTTGTGGTAGAGGTCATGGGCCGCCATGCCGGCTGGATTGCACTCCACTCAGGCATTGCCGGTGGCGCCGACTATACCATGTTGCCGGAGCGGGAGACAGATCTGCTCCAGTTGTGTGCTGCCATACAGCGTGAATACGGCGATGGGCGCAAGAACTATGCGCTGGTGGTGGTTTCAGAAGGTGCTCGCCTGGCAAACATGGAGGAATTCGCACTCCAGGACGAATCCCGGGATGCATTCGGTAATGTGAGGCTGGGGGGCATCGGCAAGCTGGTGGCCAGACTGATCGAAAGAGAGACCGGACGGGAGACCCGGGTCGTGGTATTGGGCCACACCCAGCGCGGTGGTTCTCCCACGGCTCACGACCGGGTGCTCTCCACCCGCTACGGCAACTTCGCTGCCCGCATGATCCATGATGGGGCGTTTGGCCAGATGGCGGCCCTCCAGGGTGATGCTATTGTGGCCGTCCCGCTGGCTGCGGCGACCCTCGAGACCAAAGTGGTGGGGCAGGATTGGATCGAGCTCCTGGAAGTCCTGCAGGCCTGAGCGCCCCGGCTCCGGCTACCTAGTTCAGCGCCGTCAATCCAGCCCGGGCGCCGCTATGCTCCGGCTGCAGGTCCAGGACCCGTGCAAATAGCTTGGCAGCCTGCTCCGTCTGGCCCAATTCCGCGCAGGCTGTACCCAGCCAGTACAGCGCCTCCACATCACGGGGGTGCTGGTGAACGATATCCAGGAAGGTCTGGATAGCGTCCTCGGTGCGGCCCACTTTTTGGTAGGCACCGGCCAGGTTTTTTAAGACATCGGCGTTGTCGGGGTCCAGCTGCACGGCGATTCCCAGGTGGTTCACGGCTTGCTCGTAGTCGTCCATGGTCAGGTGCAGCACCCCCAGATCGTTCTGGGCCCGAGCGTGAAACGGATGCCTGGCCACCGCCGCCGCCAGCAGCCGAGCCGCTTCCTCGGGTTGGCCCTGTTCGACAAGCAGCTGCGCTGATTCAAAAGCCGCCTCGGCCTCCTTTTGCTGCGCTGGGGAGCTCGTATCGGTATCCGGAAGCCGAAACTCAGCGGCAATCCTGTCGCTGAGAGCCGGTATGAGACCGTTATCCCTGGCCTCCTCCAACGCCGGCCCCCCCTGGCCGCAAAGGGCTCCATAAGTCTCCGCAACGGTCTGCGGCACCCGGACAGCTGCCAGATCGGTTCTCGTGAGGCGGTGCTTGCGCAGGGACCCTGAGATGGTCTGGCAGGCTCGGTTAATCTGCTCGTCGGACACCTGCCAACCCAGCCATGCTACGACTCGCCTCAGTTCGCCGGCTGGGTCTGCAAAGTACATATCATAGTGCGTTAAGATTCGCTCATCCGCATCGGTGTCGGCCTGGATCTGCTGGTGGTAATGGAGCCACAGGTTGTAGTTGAATGCGTCACTGCTGCCCACCTGCTTGGCGAGGGAGCGGGATGCTTCCACCGGATTGCGCAGGCATACAACCACTTTCAGCCCCGGCAGCTCGGATTTCCAGAACGGCAGGGTGAGGCTGCAACGGGGGTCTTTCCAGCCCCACGGTTCGGCCATGGACCTGGCCTCCAGCAGCGCCCTGGCCCGCTTTCGGTACGGCGCCAGATCGGCTTGTTGCTCCCACCCCTTGGGCAGGGGCGGCAGAAGAAAGTCCCAGCCACCTGCCAGGTGGGCCAGAACGTCTTCCGTAAGCTGGTCCATGTCCAGGTTCTGCCAGTACCCGGCAGGATTGCCCTCGTCGGCCGGCATGAGGCGCTCATCCGGTCCCAGGTTCAGGCCGCAGATATTCAGGAGTCGGGCCACCATGGAGGTACCGGACCGGTGCATTCCAGTTATGCATACCGCCATCTAGGCCGATCCCGTGCTGACGATCAACCCCTGCATACGCGCTCTACCTCCGTCAGCAGGGCCGCTACCCGGTGCTCGATGAGGTGGTCTTTCAGGACACGCTCACGGCCCCGCAAAGCGATGGCCTGCCGCTCGTCAGGGTGGTTACGATAGTACCGCGCCTTATCCACCAGCTCATCCCGATCGCGAAAGCTGACCGCCTCCACCCCCGGTTCGAACTGTTCCGGCAGTGATGTCTGCCACTCGCCCAGTAGAAAGCCACCGCATAGCGGTACATCGTAGTAGCGCTGGTTGAGGGCCGTTTCGTGCTGCAGCGTCGTGAGGCTCAGGTTGACGGCGCTGTGGCGGTAGATGAGGGGTGTCTCATTCCAATACCCGGCCGCGGGCCGCACAATTTCTTCTGGAAGGTGCTCTTTCCAGTCGGCCGGACCGAAGACCACAAGATCGTCTTCCGCCAGGCTGCTCAGCTGTGCGGCACGGTAGTGGAGGGTCTCCTTCGCTACCACATAGGCCATGAAACGATGGAACGACTCCCGCGTCGTGAACCGCTCCCGGAAAGGCGCAAACAGTCCGGCCAGGTCGATGCGGCCCAACGCCTCCTTCTGAGCGCCGAAATCTGGTCTCCAGTCGGCATATTGGGCTTCGAAGCGGTCTTCATGGAACTCCCCAGCGGCACGGGCAAAGGTATCACCTACGTATGAGACCTTGTCGTTGAGGGCGTGGAAGCGTCCTTGATCATGGGCAGCAGCCAGGGCCGGGTCGCTGGCCAGCGGAAGATAGAACACGTGCCGGAACCCTGCCGCCCGCAGGCTGACCTCAAGCTGGCGCTCGTAGGTGAAGGCAATGGCCCACTCCGGCGGCGAATCCTCAAATGTGGCTCCCGTGAACAGGTGGTTGTCCAGGTACCAGGTGATGACCGGCAGGCCCAGCTCCGACAACACCGTGGTCGTTCGCCCCTGATTATCCAGACCCAAATCATTCAGCGTCAGCACGCCATCGGGGCGTACCTCTGCCGCCGCCCGCAGCATGGCACTCAGCGCTTCCTCCGGAGCCAAGCCATGCTGAAACGGCTGCTCCACAACCTCGTGCCCCCTGCGGCGCAGCTCTGCCAGCAGCATGCGCTGAACATTGAGCTCATTGTCCGGAATATGGGGGAACAGGATGCGGTACGGCGGGGAGGCGAATTTCGGGTAACCGAAGTGCGCTTTCAGGTTCGGTGGGGGTGGCATCAGGGCTGCGGCGCCAAATAAATTGCGAACGGCACGGCCGATTGCATGTGTCGCAAGCTATGCAAAGATTCCGGCCGCCAGATCAAGCATGGTCGTCACCCGGTGCTCCATGAGGTGCTCCCGTAGTATCCGGTCCCGCGCCTTCTGGACTACCCGCTCCCGGGCTTCCGGGTGCCCCAGATAGTAACGTACTTTGTCCCGTAACTCATCATCATCGTGAAAAACGATCAGCTCTTCGCCGGGCTCGAAGTGCTCTGCCAGCGATTCCTGCCAGTCCGAGAGTATGAACCCGTTACAGAGCGGCACGTCAAACAGCCGCTGGTTCAGGGCCGCCTCCTGCTGAAAGGTCGTCAGGCTGAGATTCACCGCGCTGTTCCGATAGACATTGGGCGTTTCCAAGTGGTAAGCCACCGGTTTGTGCACAACGTCCTCAGGAAGGAATTCGAGCCAGTCATCCGTACCGAATACCGTGAGGGGCTCCTCCAGCAGGCCTTTCAGCCGCCCGGCGCGGTAGCGTCGGGTCTCCTGAAAAACTACGTATGCCATGAAGCTGTGGTATGCGTCCCGGTCAGGGAATCGCTGGCGGTAGGGGGCGAAGGTGGCCTCCAAATCAAGGCTGCCCCGGGCCGCTTTCTCGGCCGCAAAATCGGGCCGCCACTGCCGGTAAAGGCGGTCGTGGTCCGCACTGTGAAAATTGGCCACCATCTTGCTGAAGGTCCCGCCCACGTAGGAAACCCTGTCCCGCAGAAAGGTGTAGCGCTCATCGAAGCGTATGGCTGTGAAGCCGATATCAGCAGCCAGCGGCAGGTAGTCTACATGGGGGAAACCCGCAGCACCCAGCACGGGCACCAGGCGCCGGTCAGTGGACAGCGCCAGCACCAGCTCAGGGGTATCACCCGCGAAGTGGGGCCCAGTGAACCGGTAGTTATCCACAAACCATTGGATGGTGGGCAGGCCAAGCCGGGACAGTTCCGTGGTCATCACCCCGAGATCGTCCAAGCCCATATTGTTCATCGTGATCAGCGCATCGGCCTGATGTTCAGCCGCTTGCTTGAGAATCTGGTCAAGGCTTGCCTCTGCGGTGGCTGGATGGGGTGGCGGCAGCTCGGTCACGCCGTGCCCCTGGCGGCGCAGCGCATTCACCAGGTGGACCTGCCCGAAGTAGTCGTACTTCAAGAACAGGAACCGAAAGGGTGGGGACGCAAATTTGCGGTAGCCGAGCCGCTGCCTCACATGGAGTTGATCTGCCTGCACCGGCGGAAGGATACCACCGCCGCAGGCCCATTGTCAACCAGAGAAATGGCCGCCTCCCGGGCCCAAGCCCGTGCAGGGCGCAGCTCACCTGTGAGCATGGGTTGGCCACGATTTTTCTAAAGTTTCCCACCACTGCGCCGATAGGGTAGGGGAGAGCAGTTCAATGGTACCGCCAGTCAGGCGATGCTGCTGGTTACCGAACGGATAGTCGCTGGTGGGCAAGGAAGCCCACATTCAATGAGCACAAGGAGGTAATAATGAGTTTCACCCGAATTAACGCTAACATAGCCGCGTTGAATTCATTCAATGCGTTGCTTTCTGTCAACAAGCGCGTTGCACAAGGTTTGCTGCGCCTGTCGACAGGCAAGCGCATCAACAGCGTGGGCGACGATCCGGCCGGTTTCTCGCTGGCTCGTTCCATCGAGTCGCGCGTACGGGGACTTACGCAAGCGCTAGCGAACGTGGGTACTGCCAAGAGTGTACTCTCCATCGCGGAGGGCGCCTACCTGGCCATCGCCGACCTGCTCCAGATCATCAAGGAGAAGGCGGTGCAGGCAGCTGACGATAGCTTCAACGCCACCCAAAAATCCGCCATTCAGCAGCAGATTGATGCCTTGATCGCAGAAATCGACGACATCGTCGGCGAAACCGAGTTCCAGGGCACCAAACTGGTGGATGGATCCTTCAGCTCCGCCGTCTTCCAGACGGGCCCTTCGGCGGGTGACGTGTTTAATGTCGCCCTCGAAGATGCCGATTCGGCCGCGCTGTCGATTAACGCACTGGCGGTGTCGGATGCAGCTGCCGCTTCAACGGCTATCAGTCTTATTGATGCTGCCATCGATACGCTTAACGGCGTGGCACAGGACGTTGGCGAGTTCATGATCCGACTGGACTCCAAGGAGACTACCTTGGGTGTAGCGATAACCAACAACGAAGCGACGCGAAGCCGGATCGAAGATGCGGACTTCGCGCAGGAGCAGATGGATTTGATCCGCGCTCAGATTGTCCAGCAAACGGCGTTCGCCTCATTCGCCCAGGCTAATGCGGCACCCCAGCTGGTCTTATCGCTCTTCCGGTAAACCAGCGCAGCCAGTTGGGCTTTCGCAAGCAAGAGCCCGGGTTTGACCCGGGCTCTTTTTTTGGCGCTGATCGTGCCCAGTTTTACCAAGGGAATTGATTAAAGAAATGAGCCCTTCACCCGATAAAGAGTATAGGGCTGAGAGCACTCAGCGGTAGAGATTGTAAATAGTTGATATTTAAGGAGTAACGGTTTTGTTTCAATCCCTAGTTTCGAAGCATGGTCCTGAAAAGGATCCTTATCTGAAGCAAAAAGTGCTCTCTGCCAGTCCGGAACAGCTCGTTTCTTACATCTATGACGTTGTTCTGGTGGCCTGTGAGCGCAAGGACCAGGAACGGGCGCTCCGCGGACTATCGGGACTGATCCGGGCACTAAATTTTGATTACAAGGACATTGCCGTACCCATGTACCAACTGTACCAGTACTGTGTGGAAAAGGCCCGCAATAAAGAGTTCGACGAGGTCGAGTCCCTTATCCGGGGTCTGAAGATGGCCTGGGTTGAAGCGATGAAGGTCAACTGAGAGGCTCAACGTGGCAGCGATTTCAAACTCATTTTTTGGCGGGCTGGACATTGAAAGCCTGGTAGATCAGTTCAGGCAGATCGAATTGGGGCCTCGCAGCAGAATTGAGTTCAAGCAGAGCGGCCTGGAGAGCCGCAAGCAGGCCTTGAACGACCTGGATTCCAAGCTTTCGACGCTGTTCACTCTGGGCCAGCGGTTTGAAGACATCATATTGAATGTATTCAATTCAAAAACGGCGGAATCCAGCGATTCGGCGCTATTTACGGTGACCGCCGGGACGGACGCCCAACTGGGCGCCCACAGCCTGACGGTGAGCCGGCTGGCGTCCATCGACACCCGCGTCTCCAAACAGTATGTGTCCACCGACAGCGATTTTGGGGCCATTGTCACCGATCAGTCCTTCGGGATTGTGGTGGCCCACCCCACGGACGCCGATCCCGATAACACCGTGGAGATCACCGTCACCATCTCGGCGGCCACCTTCAGTCAGACCAACAGCGAGGTCTTGGCGGATGTCGCCTCGGCGATCAACGAGGCCATGAGCGTGGCCGCTACCGCCGAGACCATCGACTCAGACGAAGCGGCCGTGGCCACGGTCGTGACCGAGGCCAGCGGCCAGAGCCGCCTGGTGCTCAGAAGCGGGCAGTCGGGTGAGACCAACGCCCTGACGTTCAACGACACCGATGGTCTGCTGGCAACGCTGGAAACGAATGCCAACGTCCAGTCGTCCGGGACCAGCGGTGGATTCATCACGGTAGCCAGCGACTTGAGTGCGCTATTCACACTGGACGGACTGACATTTACGCGGGACAACAATTTCGTTGAGGATGCCCTGGAGGGGGTCGGTCTACAGTTGTTGGACACCACCTCCACGACGGAATCCTTAACGATTACCGCCGATACCGAGGCGGTGAAAGCCGAACTGCAGTCCTTCATTGACGCGTACAATGAAGTCGCGAAACTCCTCAAGACGGAATCCGCCTCCGGGGGGGAGTTCAGGGGCGACACAACCTACAGTACCATGAGGTTCAAGCTGCGCAGTCTCGTCAGCTCGCTGGTGTCCAGCGCCGAATCCACGGCCTTTGATCAGCTGATCGAGATCGGCATCGGCATCAACCGGGACGGAACGCTGTTTTTTGATGACGAGTCAGCGTTTGAAAGTGCCGTCTCGACAAACCCGCAGCTCATCAAGGACATTTTTACCAGTACCGACGGAATTACGGTCACACTTAACGATTTTATCATCAATTTCACAAAATCGTCTGGGATAATCAATAGTTCCACCGATTCAATTGAAGCATCCCTTAGACGACAAACCACCCGTCTCGAAGCTTTCGATGACAGGTTGGAAAATAGAGTACAGAAGTTCAGAAATGATCTGATACGGCTGCAGGCTGTGATGGTGGAAGTGCAGTCGCAGTCAGGGTTCCTCAGCAACTTCGGCAGCTTCTCCTTTTAGTATGAGGGCAGGTACTCTGGTTAGTAGAGGGTTATCATGGTTGATGCAGTTCAAAACATAGCAGGCGCAGCGTCGGAGCAGGTAGCAGCCGCTTCGAGAGCCAGCCAGGCAGAGCGGGGTCGGGGACCCGCCGCTGAAAAGGTACGGCACGATTCAAGCCCCACCCCCGCTAAAGGGGTCGGGCCACAACCCATCCTTGGGGGCGCGGGGGAAATCTCCGAGGTCGTTAAGGAAATCAATCACCTAGTCCATCAGGTCGCCTCGACCAAGATCTCTTTCGATGTGGATGAGGCAACGGGTCGGACAGTCGTCCGGGTCGTGGACAAAGAGACGGGCGAGATCATTCGGCAGGTTCCCACCGAGGAGCTGCTGACCCTGGTGGCAAGGATGGAACAGCTGTCCGGGCTCATTTTTAACCAGGAGGTCTAAATGCTACTGCCGGAGAATGTTGGCCAGGGTGATACGATGAGTCATCTCCGTCAGATTCTGCTGGATCAGCGCGCTGCGCTCGAAGATATTCTGCGCCGCTCTCAGGCATTACTCGATGACCCCGACGATGTCTTCCTCGACAGGCTCGAAGACCTGATGACTCATCGGGCTCAGCAGGTAAACCGTATTAAAAAGCTTGAATCCAGACGCTCACGGCTAGCAGACAAGCGGAGCATGTTGGACCCCTCCCTGAGCCCTATTTATCGGGATATTCAGGCATCATTGGCGACCTTGGCCGGGATGGATTCCAGACTACAGAGCCTGATTTTCGACGCCCAGCTGGAGCTGATAAATAATATGGCATTTACACCCAGGTTTGTTAACTTGGATGGAGATGCAACGGAAGAGTACCACACGAAAAGCCGCGTGGTAAATGTGACGAGGTAGAGTATGGCACCCATCAAGAACATCGGCCACGACGTTGCAGCTTCGGAGCGATTGAGACAGCAGGAGCGTCTCTCATCGACGCGTTCCGAAAAAGCCCAAAAGCAGGGTCAGGCGCAGGAAAGCACCAAAACCGGGTCCCCCCAGGATACGGTAGACATATCCTCTACCGCGAGACAGTTGGCAGAGACGCGGACCAGTGATACGGCCCGATATCAGGAGCTATTGGCGAATCTAGAGGCAAATGGCGAAAAGACCCGGAGCATCAGAGCTCGCATCGACCAAGGGGATTTCAACCGGCCAGAAGTGTTGGAAAGCGTTGCCGAATCGATCAGCAATTTGCCGAGCTTCAGAAATCTGGCCGCCAGCCCTGCGGCATCACCTGACAGCAGAGGGATTTTGGGAGCCATTGCCCGGCGCATTCGTTCTGGAGATTACAATTCCGATGAAGTTCTTGATAAGGTTGCCATCAATATTCTCAGGGACATAGGCACCGCCTAGGTCCCCCTCGTTTTAGACTCCGCATATTGATTCTCATATGAAACCTGCCCTCGGGGCCAGGCGCGAGGCCGGTTACGGTCTTGGTCAGGTGCGCGGGCAATTGGCTTGTGTTCAACTGATTTGGTTTGCGAGAAGGATGGTCCAGGGACGGAGACTTGTGATTACCTCAGCAGGCTTCAGATTTAGGGTTGGCCCGTCAGTAGTGGCGTCCCCAGCGGACAGCCAAGACTGTACCGTGCGGGCGGCTGGTGCTCCGGCCACCTATCGCCGCCGATAACACCTACGCGCATAGTGCTCGCGCCATTGCTCCGGCCGGTAGCGATACCTTGTTGGGAACCTCGTTACCTGATTTACCATGAGGAGGCGCCGATCCGATGGTAGCTCGCAACAGCATGGCCAACCCTAAGCGAATTCCTGCGAAGGAGGACATAGAGGAATACCTGGGCGTTAGTCGCTTCCGCCGCTTTGATCTTATCTATAAAGAGCTGATCGAGCTGGGGCTGGTGCCGAAAATGGAATGGCATGTTCAGGACCAGCTCTGGTACCTCGCGTTCCAACGGAGCAAGAAATCTCTGTTCAGCATATATTGGGGCATCGATTTTTTTTATGCTCATCTCATTCTGAGCACAGATAACTATAAGCTGGTGGCCCGGGACAAGGCGATCACCCCTGACGCCTTAGCCGTTCTTCAGAAGAACCCGCCCAATCAGACGCAACAGAATGTCAGGATTGAAGCGAATCTGGAAAATATGCGGGCACTGGAAGGATTTCTTGAGCTGTTGCCGGTGATGATTCGACTGCTTACCTAGCTTCCCTTTTAGCAGGACTGTCGACTCCCACAATCATGTTTGATCTAGCAGAATTGCCATTGCGACTGACGGCCAGCGATTGGTGATTCCGGCCGCGGGCCAGCCTGGAAGGCTCGCCTGCTAGTGCGCTACGCCCGTGGCTGCTGAGACCAGAGGGCGGCGGTAGTACTCAAATGTCTGGCCTGATCCGTGCCAGTTGGTGAAGCGCTTCACAATGGTCGTTTCGGCGGAAAACTGGCGAGCGATACCCTCCAGCACATGGCCGGAGACGAACCGGTAGTTGTGCTTCCTGGCCCAATTGAGATAGACCCGCTTGAGGGTCTGGGCAAATCCGTTGCCCTGATAGCGGCTGAGGATCACGTAGGCGTAGGTGTAGAGGGTATTGCCCTGCCCCAGGTTCGAGTCGAACTTGGCCCAGGCATCACGTGCAAAATATTCCAGCGGCACCCCGATGATGTACCCCACGATCACACCCCGGAAGCGGGCGACAAAGGGAAGCGTCTTGGGGTAGTTGAAGTATTTCCGGATCGTTGTTTTGGTCAGCCGGGCCGAGCTGCCATACTCACTAGCCAGTGATTCCGAGACCTCCATCAAGACGGGAATATCCTCGACGCCCACATATTCCATCAGCTCAATCCTGAACTCGTCAGGCGAAAAGGCAATGACCCTAGTGCGCGACTTCTCGCTAATATTAAATGTGAGTTGCTCCACCTTGATATGCCGCCGTAGCTAACGGGCAAATCAATTTAGGTTCGCCTTGTGCATCCAGCCAGCGAAAACTTTCGGTTACCGGATTGGCTGCCAGGGGGATGATTCATGGCGGTGGCGATAAATCTTGTTACATTCCGCCCGGCAACCCGACGGTCCACCATTGCCGCACAGCAAAAGTATTTATCGTACCGGCTTGGTGCAGCGGAGTTTTACCATTTTGAGGAGGAACATTGCATGACCTACGCGACCTACGCCGCGACCCTGCGTCCTCAGGCCCGGCCCTTGGGTCTGGCCTTTGACTTGACCCTCGTGCTGGGCGGCGCCCTGCTGGTCGCCCTCGGCGCCCAGTTCGCATTTCCCTCGCCGTTCGGTCCCGTGCCCATCACGGCCCAGACCTTGGCCGTACTCCTGGTGGGGGCGCTGCTGGGCAGCGTGCGCGGGGGACTGAGCATGCTGGTTTACCTGGGTCAGGGGTTAGTGGGTTTCCCCGTTTTCGCAGCCGGCGGCGCAGGGGTGGCCTATTTTCTGGGTCCCACCGGGGGCTACCTGCTGGGATTCGTGGCTGGTGCGACCCTCGTTGGCTGGCTTGCCGAGCAGGGCTGGGACCGGCATATCGCCACCACCCTCATGGCCATGCTGTTGGGTAATGCCGCCATCTTCGCTTTTGGCCTGGCCTGGCTGGGAACGATAACCGGGACGGAGCAGGTGCTCGCCGTTGGGCTGTACCCCTTTCTTCCCGGTCTCGTTGTCAAGAGTGTGGCAGCGGCGTTGTTGTTGCCCTTGGGCTGGCGGGTTTTGCGGCTGGATTCATAGCAAGCAGTGCGGCACTGAATCAGGCGTCGTAGCCTTCGCGCATCAGGCACCCACCCGCTTCGCTGTTACCTGGCTTGAGGCAGCTTAGTGATCGGCACGTCAATGTCCAGCAACACCCACCTCCGCCAGCAGTTTCTCCTTGATCCCGATGTGATTTATCTCAACCACGGCTCCTTCGGGGCCTGCCCGCGACCGGTTTTCGAGGTCTATCAGGCCTGGCAGCGCCAACTGGAGCGCCAGCCAACAGAGTTTCTTTGGCGCCGGCTAGAGGAACATCTGGCTCCTTCAAGGGTGGCCCTGGGCGAGCTGCTCCACACTGATCCCCAGAATTTGGTATTTGTACCCAACGCCACCACCGGGGTCAATATTGTGGCGCGCAGCCTCGATCTCTCGCCCGGTGACGAAGTGCTGACGACGAACCATGAGTATGGCGCCATTGATCGCACCTGGCGCTTTCTGGCGGGTAAATGCGGCCTGCGCTACCGTAATCTGGAGCTGCACGATCCCGTCACGACTCACGAGGCGTTTGTGGATGAGTTTTGGGGCGGGGTGACGGCCGATACCAGGGTCATCAGCTTGTCCCATATTACGTCACCCACGGCGCTGATCTTTCCGGTGGCGGAAGTCTGCCGCCGCGCCCGAGAGGCGGACATCGTCACCATCATCGATGGAGCCCATGCGCCGGGACAAATCGACCTGGATCTGGAGGCCATTGGGGCCGACTTCTATACCGGCAACTGCCACAAGTGGCTTTGTGCCCCCAAAGGGGCGGCCTTCCTGTATGCCCGCCCGGAACTTCAGGATATGCTTGAGCCGCTGGTGGTGAGTTGGGGTTACGAGAGCGAGCACCCCTCCGGCTCGACCTTTCAGGACTACCTGGGCTGGGTGGGGACGCGTGACATTTCGGCCTATCTCTCCATTGCAGCAGCGATCCAATTTCAAAGCGAACACAACTGGACTGGGGTTCGCGCCGAGTGCCATCAGCTGGTGCTCCAGGCCCGTGCACGGCTGTTGGAGCTGATCGGGGAGCCAGCCCTCCTGACCAGCGAACCCGGACCCTGGCTGGCTCAGATGGTCTCCGCGCGCCTGCCGAAGCGGGTGGACGCGGACCATTTCTGGAAGCGCCTCAGGGAAGATTATCGGATCGAAGCACCGGTGCGGAATTGGAACGGTCAGCCACTGCTGCGCGTTTCCGTACAGGGGTATAATACGGCAGATGATATTGATCAGTTGCTAAGCGCTCTAAAGCACTTATTGTGAGCGACTCTCCGGCCATCGAACTTGTGCGCGGAGGAAACTTCAGGATGGGACAGTGGAAAAGATGAGGGTTCCATGAGCGACACAATTTTTGCCAAGATCATCAACAAAGAAATCCCCGCCGACATCATATTCGAGGACCAGCACTGTGTTGCGTTCAGGGATGCCAATCCCCAGGCGCCGGTTCATTTTCTGGTGGTGCCGCGCAAGCCGATCGCCAAGCATCAGGACCTGTCGCCCGCTGACGAGTCGCTGGTGGGTCACCTGCATGGCGTCATAACCCGTCTCGTAGTGCAGGAGGGCATCGCCGATGGCTACCGCATCGTGGTCAACTCCGGGGCTACCGCGGGTCAGTCTGTCTACCATCTGCATTTCCATGTGCTGGGGGGCCGCACCATGCGATGGCCACCTGGCTAGCCCGTCGTATTCCATGCTATTTCAGCATTTGTGGTATGGCCGTAAGTTTGCCCGCGTCGCCCGGCGGATGCGAAACTACCCTCGCGGGCGTTCATCGCAGCGCGGCGGATGGGATGTCACCGCCGATCTTACCAGTGGCAGCAGCAGCAACCTGTTTCTGGGCGTCTATGGCGATGTGGCCATCATGGATTTGCTGCGAGCATTTGGGCTGCTGGATGCGCTGGCGCGACAGGGTATCGACCGCCCGGTACTTGATCTCGATCTGAGCGATCCCCACAAGCATATCCTGCGCATGTACCAGCAGGAGATCGGCGAGGACAGCCTCGTTACGGAGTTTGTGGTTCGCTACACCAGTTTTTCGCCCGTGCAGAAGCCTGCACCTGCAGAGGCGCAGGATCAGCACCCGTGCCTATACCTGGAATGGCTGCTATTGCAGAATCCCACCCGGAGCTTCGACGCTGAGCATGCTGCCATGCCCGATCAGGAGTATCCCCCGCTGGCTCTGGGAGACATGGCTTTAAGCCTCATGGCCCGCATGGCGCGGTATATTGGCGTAAGCGGCATCGTCACCGTACCGGCCAATCTGCACGCGGCACTCTATTTTGCCACTCGCTATCAGGCCTTGACGCAACGGGTTCAGGTGGCATTAGCGGCCCTCGACCAGGCTGCAAGTCATTTTGGCCGCCTCGAAATTGCCTGGGCCGAACGGTGGGGAGATCTGCTGGAATCCAGGACTGGTCACCCATATCGTTGGACTCCCGAGACACTGGTGCTCCCGCTAACGGGCGCTCTAAACTCGGCTGTCAAGTTGGCCCGACGCCGAGATTCGACCACGCCAGAGCCTAAGCTGAGCTTCACGATTCGGCAGGGAGTGCGCTTCTTGCGTCGTCCCAACGGCACCGTGGCCAGGGAGTACGTAAATGGAGGGAATTAAGGTGGGCGCCCGGAAGATTTTCAAACTTGCGGGTCGCGCTGCGCCAGCTTTTGGCGCTGGATTTGGCCCGGCATTCAGCGTATTTTTGCACTCCATGTGGATCAAATTGTCCAAACGGACCATCGATTCGCCGATGACATGTTGGTGATGGGCGATCCTGTCCCTCGCCGGGGTCGCTCCAGGGGACCCTTGTTCTACCTGCTGGTGGGTTTATGCCTGCAGGTGCACCTGTCAGGACGGATCACGTATACGCTGAGCTTTGAAGATCGCGCTGAGCACTATGTTTCGGTCGAACTGGAAGTGGATGGTCTGCGGCAGAAGCAGTTCCTCGACTTGAAAATGGCCACCTGGATTCCCGGCAGCTATCTGATCCGGGAACTGGCCCGCAATGTTGTGGGCGTCACCGCCCGTAGTGGCTTCCGGGAGTTGCCGGTGGTCAAGGTGGATAAGAACACCTGGCGCGTTACCACTAAAGGCCAGCGCCGAATTTTCGTGCGTTACAAGCTCTACGCCTTTGAGCCAACCCATCGCACCAGCTATGTAGACAACGACATGGCAATGCTCAATGGCGCGAGTCTTTTCATGTACCCGGTGGGCATGCAGGATAGGGAAAGCGTCGTGGTGATCAATAAGCCGCGTAGCTGGAAAAAGGTCAATACGGCGCTGCCAGGGGTGGGGAGTAGCAGCCCGGTCTATCGGGCAGCCAATTTCGACATGCTGGTCGATTCGCCCATCATTCTGGGTAACCACACGGTGCTCGAATTCAACCTATCGGGTGTGCCACACCGTTATGCCATATCCGGGCGAGGAAATTACGACGCCGAACAGCTGGTTACCGATTCCAAGAAAATCTTCAGCGAGATCCACGCCCTTTTTGGCTCCATACCGTACCAGGATTATACGGTGTTCCTCAATCTGCGGGACGTGCACGGGAAACGGAATGGGCTGGAGCATCTCAACAGCACCCACTTGGTCGCCTCAAGGTGGACCTTCAGCCCGGAAGAGGAGTATCGCAAATACCTGGAACTCCTGTCACACGAGGTCTTCCACGCCTACAACGTCAAGCGTATCCGACCCGCAGCCCTGGGGCCGTTCGACTATGATCGCGAGAATTACACCACCCTGCTCTGGGTTGCTGAGGGGCTGACCTCGTACTATGACCGCTTGTTTCTACGCCGGGCAAACCTGCTCAGTGTCGACGACTATCTGGACCTGATTGCCGCAGACATCCTGGACATCGAATCCACGCCTGGGCGCCTCGAACAGTCCCTACAGGCCGCTTCCTTCGATACATGGATCGAATACTACCGCCAGGACGAAAACACCCCCAACACGGCAATTTCCTATTATACAAAGGGCAGTCTGGTGGGGCTGGCGTTGGATCTGGCCATCAGGTCCAGCACTGAGGGAGAGCGTACGCTGGATGATGTCTTCCGGGCGCTCTGGCAAGATTTCCAAAACACGGGCGCGGGCTACACGCATGAAATTTTCCGCGCCTGGTGCGATTCCATTGCTGGACGTCCCCTTGATGATGTCTTCCAGTATGTCACAACCACCTCGGAAATAGATTGGGCGCCCATTCTTGAGCCGTTTGGCCTGATGCTGATTCGTGGCTACAGCAGCCCGGCCGACTCCGCCAAGGCCTTCTATGGGCTTGAGACCAATATGACGGGTGGCCGGCTGGAAATTAGCCGCGTTGATCATGCCTCACCTGCAGCCCGGGCCGGGCTTAGCGTTCATGATGAATTGATTGCTATCGATGGTTATCGTCTCCTGGGCAAATCAGCTGACCAGATATTGAACTCCATGACGACAGGGCGCGAAGTCGAGGTCATCGTTAATCGTAATGGCCAGATCAAGCGGCTGACCGTGCGCCCGGAGGCGCAGCCATATGATCAGCTTTCTATCGTAAAGCTGGCCCCGCCCACCGATGAACAGGAGCGACTGTATACCGGCTGGCTCCAGGCCCCCTGGGAGTAATCCTCCATGCCCATCGTCCCGCCGGTGGTGATTCTGGCCGACGGCGCTTTTCCCACCCATGCCTACCCGCTTAGTGCTCTTGACCAAGCCATGACCATCATCTGCTGTGATGGGGCCGCTGACCAACTCTTGCGGCGCTCGATTACGCCCCACGTTGTGATCGGCGATTTGGACTCCCTCAGCCCCCAGGCGAAAAATGCCTTCGGCGACCGGCTGGTGCCCTTACCCTCGCAGCAATTCAGCGATCTGGAAAAAGCCCTGCGTTGGGCCGCCGATGAAGGCGCCAGCCAGGTGACCATTCTTGGCGCCACGGGCCAGCGGGACGACCACAGTCTGGGCAATCTGCTCATGCTGTTTGTCGACCTGGGCCTGGAGGTGGGTCTGCTCACCGACACGGGCGCATTCAGTGTGGTTCGCGGTAGCCGATCATTTGCGAGCTTCCCGGGTCAGGTGGTGTCACTGTTCCCCGAGTCGGCGCTGGTGCAGCTGACCACCACCGGACTGGCGTTCGCACTCCAGCACGAGCCGTTGCCCGCGCTGCATCGGGGGACCTCCAATCACAGCACCGGAGCCGAATTTTCGGTGATGAGCACGAATGGGGCGGCGGTAGTCTACCAGGAATACGCCCAGGAGCACTGACCGGCGCGCGGCCATGACCTCGCCCTGGGCGCCCATTCAACTAGCTCCCCTTGATGTGGGGATTATCGGCCTGTATTTGGCTGGGCTGCTGTACCTGGGACTGCGCCACCGCGCGTCACCGGAGGTTCGCCTGCGGCGCTACCTGCTGGGCGGACGACGCCTCACGCTGGTGCCCTTCGTGGCTACGCTGGTGACCACTTGGTACGGCGGCATATTGGGTGTGGGGGAGTTCACCTACGCTTACGGTCTGGTGAATCTGCTCATCTTCGGTGTGCCTTACTATCTGTTTGCCGTGCTCTACGCCCTCTTCATGGCACGCTGCGTCCACAGGGAATCGGCTCTCACCATCCCGGAACGCTTCGGTGTCCATTACGGCCCGCGCTCGGCCCGGCTGGGTGCAGTCCTCGTCTTTGCCCTCACCACCCCCGCGCCTTACCTGTTGATGCTGGGGGTTATGCTCAGCCAGCTGCTGGGGATTCCGCTCTGGCTGGCCATTCTGCTGGGGACGGTGTTTAGCACGGTTTACCTCTGGCGGGGCGGCTTTCAGTCGGTGGTGCGAACCGATGTACTCCAGTTTGCCCTCATGTTCACCGGCTTTGCGGTGCTGGTGGGTGTGCTGATAGCACATCAGCCACTCGAAGCGATGTGGGCGCAGCTCCCGGCGGGCCACCAGCACTGGCGCGGAGCGGGCATGCTCAGCTGGCAGACGATCCTCGTCTGGTTTCTCATCGGCAGCTGGACATTTGTGGACCCCGGTATTTACCAGCGCTGCGTGGCCGCTGACACTGGCCGCACGGCAGCCAGGGGCATCCTCATCAGCGTTGGTTTCTGGTTCGCCTTTGATCTGCTCACCACCGCTGCGGGGCTCTATGCCGTTGTTCTGCTCCCTGAGCTGGCCGCCGATGCAGGCGGACCGGTGGCTGCCTACCCGCTCTTGGCCGCCGCCGTACTACCCCCAGGGCTGTTGGGAATATTCATGGTTGCCTTGCTGGCGGTTATCATGAGCACCATCGATTCATTCACTTTCATCGGCGCCACCACCCTGGGACGCGACTTTGTCCCCCGCACCGGCAACGGTCTGGCAGACGAGCGTCAGAGGATTCGCTGGGGTATTATAGCCAGCGCTGTATTGGGCTTTACCTTGGCCGTGAGCATCCCCTCAGTCGTCTCGCTGTGGTACACGCTTGGCATGGTGTTGGTGCCAGGCCTGCTGCTACCGGTGCTGGTCACGTTTCACCCCCGCCTCGTTTTGTCCGACGGGGCCACGTTGACCATCAGCCTGGCTGGTGTGCTCACCGCAGGCGCCTGGTTGCTGACCCCGACCCTAGGGGCAGCGTGGGCTGGGGACACATATCCCCTGGGTCTGCAGCCCATGCTTCCCGGGCTGCTGGTGACCCTGGCCCTGGTGCTGGTTATGGGGCGGAGAGTGAGTCGTTAGGTAGGAGCGGGCGGCCACGGACAGTCGGGTCATCACTTCGAAGGGCCCCTCCACGTATCCTGAAACGATGGAAACCTGAAGAAAAAAAGACGAGGCAGCGATTGGGCAATCACTGCCTCGTACAGCCTCGGTAGATTGTGCCAGTGCAGGAAGGACACTCCCTCTACCGGAAGAGCATCCTGGGAGGAATTTGAGACTGAAGTCACAACTCTCAGAGACCCTCCAAGAACAAACAGTCTCTGAGATTTAAAAGACCGACGACAGGAAAATGTTCCCGTAAATTGCCGGCCAACAGTCGTAGGCCGGACAGTTTAGATGACAGTTCATGAGCTTGGCAAACAGCTTTCATTAGCCCTGGCACTCACAGCACAGTGGAGCCCCGTTGCGTGTCCCGCTGCGGTGGTAGTACCGGAGTGGAAAGCATGACTGCCCCTGTTATGGGGCGCGCCTCAGGGCGTTCGTGGAGGGTGGCGAGATTTGTCCTGGACGTCGAGGAGTGGCTGATTGTCTGCACCACGCCCTGACCTACCCCGGCAGGGGGACAACAACCCAGTTGCGAATCCTGTGCCCAGCGCCGGTATCTACATCCACATACCCTTTTGCAAGGTGAAATGCCCCTACTGCGATTTTTACTCCCTCGCCGATCGGGATGAGGCCATGGATCGCCTGGTCAATTGTCTCGTAAATGAAATTCGGAGCGTGCGTGGTTCGGGGCTGGACTTGCGCTTTGACACCCTGTTCATTGGCGGAGGTACTCCCAGTTTGCTGTCGCCTGCGCATTTGGAACAGATATTGACCGCCCTTCAAACTGCTATCGGGCTGGACAACGTTGAGGAGTTCACACTGGAGGCGAACCCCGGCGAGGCACCTGAGGATAAGCTCCGCGATTTCAGAAGTCTGGGCGTGAACCGCCTGTCCATGGGCTTTCAGTCGTTTGACACCGCTCTGTTGCAGTTTTTGGGGCGACTCCACGGTCCCCAGGCCTGCATCGACACCTTCGAAGCCGCGCGTCGGGCTGGTTTTGAGAACATCAATGCCGACCTCATGTTTAACATCCCCGGCCAATCGCTGAGCCGTTGGCAGGCAGATCTAAAAACCCTGGCAAACTTGGAACCGGAGCACATTTCCGCCTATTCGCTCACCGTTGAGACCGGCACCCCCTTACATGATTGGGTAGCGGCGGGTGAGGTCACCATGCCTCCCGAGGACACGGACGTGAGCATGTTCAGTTGGGTGCGTGATTATCTCCCGCGGCAGGGCTACAAGGCCTATGAAGTCAGCAATTACGCCCGGGGCGATCGGACCTGCCGCCATAATCTGCACTACTGGCGCATCGAACCCTACCTGGGCCTGGGTCCGTCGGCCCACGGCTTCGACGGCAGCCGCCGCACCTGGAACATCCGTAGCCTGGATGGCTATATGGAGGCGGTTGAGGCGGGGCGGTCTTCCGTGGCCGGAGGTGAGCAGCTCAGTGAGCGGCAGCTGCACAACGAGCGGCTGGCCTTTGGGCTGCGGTTGTCAGAGGGGTTATCGGTGACAGAGGATCTCGGCTACAGCGAGCCACGAGATTTTGTCACCCGCTTTCAGGCCCAGCTGGAGCGTTATGAGGGCCAGCTGGTGCTCTCCGGTGACCGGCTGGCGTTGACTGCTCGCGGCCTGATGCTGGCTGATGCAATTGCGGCCGATCTCATGTTAGCGGCTGGCCCGGTGCCTGAGCTCGGTTTTGAGAGGATTAGAGTCCGCGCTGGAAGCTGAACACCCAGCGGCTGAAGTCCACGTCCAGCTGGGAAGTCCCATCTGCCACCTCGCCGGACGCATCAGCTAGCCTCACGAACGGGAAGTCCACGCGGAAGTATAGGGATTGCCCCAGGAACTGCCGGGTCCAGTCAAGGCCGAGTCCGGCATCCGCCAGCAGGTCGCCATCGAATCCGCGATCGCTCGGCGCACTGCTGAACCGGTGCCCCCATAACTGACCAGCGTCCAGAAACAGGCGGCCGCCAAACTCACCCAGGCCCTTGAACTGCAGCGAGCGGCTCACTTCCAGTGTGGACGTAAGCAGACTGTGAACCCCAAAATAGCCCGCATCGTAATAACCCCGCAGATTGGCATCGCCAGGCAGGTGGTAGCGCCCCTGAATGTCGCTACCTAGGCCGGCCAGTGCCCCTTCAGCGCTGAGATAGGTGCGGTTGTAGGTGTCCATACTCCCGGCGGCGGCGATGGTGAACCGCTCCTGGTTTGGGATGTCGCCACTGGACCAGCTGCTGCCGGCGAGAAATCTGAACTTGATCTGCCAGCCCGACAGGGCACGAGCAGCATGCAGCTCGAACGTGGCCCGGCTGAAGTCGAAGTCTCCCACGGTTGGGGCACCAGCCGCTGCGGTAAAGGCGTAGTCGTAATGCCAGTCCATGGTCTGTCGGCGGACGGCCAGGGTGGTGGTGGCCGATGTAACCCGACCCTTATCGAAAAGACTAGGTGCGTAATTGGTGTTATGAGCATTCACTGTGGCAAGATTGAAGCGCATCGTGTAAATGGGCTTCACGTTGTAGACCCGGCTCCAGTTGCGCTCCAACGTGACGCCGCCGCCAGTCAGGCCATCCCGTCGAAACGCCTCCAGTTGATAGGCCGTCCGTGTGTCATGTTTGAATACCGGCGCTGCGTGGCGGAAGTACCAGTCCCAGTGCCCCGATCCCAGCCCATACCCCACGTCCAGCCGCATGGTTGACGCCAGGCTGCCGAAACCGTAGCGGCGCTCCAGCCTGATCACTGGTGTGAGCTGGTCGATAGTGTTGTAGCGCAGCACCGGCAGATAGGACAGGGTGTAGCGGTTTCTCGGATGGTAGCCTGCCAATCGTGGTTTGAAGGCCACCACGGTGGGCAACATCCCGCTGTAGTTATTGCGGCGGTCGACGTCCATGAGCATGTCATCGGGGTCGAGAATAACGTGGCGGACCTTCTCAGGTGAGTGCAGGGTAAGCGTGCCGGTGGTCTGATGCCGGAACTCCGTCCAGGTCTCCCGCACATGTTGTCCTGACCGCGTGACCACCTCCACCACCACCGGTGCCTCCCAGTTCCCCTTGCGCTTCAGCGTCACGTCTACCTCATAGCCTCCGTTGCTGGACGGCCGCTGCCGCCACTTCGTGAGCGCGTAGTCCAGATAACCGGAGGTGTGCAACCATTGGTCAAAGAACCAGTCCAGCTCCCGTCCGGTGGCCAGCTCCATTTCGCGGCGGAACCGGAACTCCGTCGGATGTTTCAGGGCCCATTGGCGATAATAGTTTTGCATCCCCAGCTCAAAATCTGCCTCCCCCACCAGGTATTTGAGGCTTTCCAGCATCAGGGACGCTTTCCGATAGGCATTGACTCTATACGCATTTTCGCTTTCTGAGCGGTATGCAGCGGTAGCAACGGGTTCGTTATGCCCACCCGTTTGGAACGCCGCCGCCAGCCACTGGTCTCGAGCCAGAATGGGTGTCTGAAGGTGATTCCGTTGCCAGGCTTCCTCCGCCCGATCCTCGACGGGCAGGCCCACAGGGCCGTAACGATCAGTAAGATGCCAACGTTCCTGAAACTCGGCGAACCCTTCGTCCAGCCAGGCAGCTTCCAGTTCGTTGTTGCCTAGAATACCATAGAACCACACGTGGGCGATCTCGTGAATGATTACCCCGGCAGAGGCGTGACCGTTCATGGCCAGCATGGGATACTCCATTCCTCCTTTCAGGAGACCGTGGGCAACCGTGATCTGCGGATAGGCATAGGGCCCGACTTTCAACGTCAGCCACTCCAGGGCCAGTTTGCTGCGCCGGAGCACCTTCTTGGTCCAGGCCCTGCCGACGCCCCGGTCATAGAGCACGTGCACAGTTGTTCCGCCCCAGTCGCCCCCTTCGTAGACAAATTCGGGGGACGCCAGCCAGGCGAAATCGTGGACCTGCTCGGCGTGAAAGGTCACCACCCGCCGCTGATCATCTTTGCCGGCCAAAAGGGAGTCCCGCTCCATGAGGTGACGACCTATCCAGGTGTCAAACGACAGGCTGGTATCCACCGCGACCTGCGACCAACCGGGATCGCCGCCCGTGACGACGCCAGTGGCCGCCACTATGTACGCGTAGGGCACATCAACGGTTACATCGAAGGTGCCAAAATTTCCGTAGAACTCGCCGATCCGGTGGAATGGTTCTATGTGCCAGCCGCTTTCATCGTAGACCGCCACCTTGGGGTACCACTGCGCCAGATCGTAATGGGTACCCCGCCAGCCGGCGCGACCCGTATGTTTTCTCAAAGTATGCACCCAGGTCATTACCACCGTAGTCTGTGAGCCAGGCGCAAGGGGGCTCGGCAATGCCACTTCCAGGATGGTGTCGTCCACCTTGAACGCGGTGGCGACAGGGCTACCGGAGGTGGTAAGCGCAAGGCTGGTGATGTTAATGCCGCTGGGGTTGTCGGCCGTTATGCCGGCCGTGCCATAGACTTGCCGGGCCTCGTTGTGCCTTACCGATCCAACCTTGAAGGCATTGGGGTACAGGTGCAGATAAATGACCCTGAGGCTGTCGGGAGAATTATTGGTATAGACGATGTGCGAACTCCCGGCTACCTGGTGGGCGTCCGTATCCAGGCGCACCTGCATGGTGTAGTGCACACCCTGTTGCCAATATGCTTGGGAGCCGCCAGCCGTACCTGCTGAAAGCAGCAGCAGGCCTACACATGCCCGGAAAGATGTCATCGTGTCTCTGCAATTCCGCTGATGCGGAAAGTTACATCCCGGCTCGAGAATGCAAAAGGCGTGCCCAGTATCGGCCTGTCGGCAGCTACGAATATATGAATACGGTGGCTGGCGCCGAGTTCCCGGCTACTGAATCGCAGCGCTGTAAAGGGCGCGCTACGCTCTCTACCACGAAGGGGGGTCTATAGCAGCGATTCGAGGATCTTCATGAAAAACTTTTCACTCCGGGCGCCTACGAGTACTTCCCTGATAAAACCCCCCCGATCAATGATATAGCTCGTCGGCAGATACCCCTCCCACTGATAGGCCATGCCCACTTCAGTGAGCTCCGATTGAGTTCCGTGCAGTACCGGATAGGTGACCTTGTAGTTGTCGGCAAACTTCCTGATCTTGTCCTTGTCCAGATCATCCCAGGAAACACCCAGAATGACCAGCCCAGCATCCTTGTGGGCTGTGTAGATGCGGCTCAAATCGGGGATTTCCTTTCGGCAGGGAGCGCACCAGGTCGCCCAGAAATTCAGAATAACCACGTTGCCCCGCAGTTCGCTCAGGGTATACCGCTCGCCCTCCAGGCTGCTCAGTGTAAAATCGGGTGCCGGGACCAGCTGCTGTTCAGGCTCACCGCCCGCACGATCGCCCAGCGCACGCACCGTTCCCCCAATGGCCAGAGTAGCGGCCAATATGGATACCAGTGCCCAAGTCCGTCGTGTCATGATGTCTCTCCTAATGCCTTGCAACTCTGGTGGGGAGCTTGCTGGCGGTGTCTAACTGAATCTGCAGCATTACCTCACCAGGGTCATTTGAAGCGGAGCACGCAGCCCGCTGTCCAGGAAATCTGAAAATTTATCTGCATCTCTGGTCATGCCGGGGAAGCGCGCGATCTCGGAGCCGTCAGGCGCCAGAATGGCATAGAAGGGCAGGGCCGCGGTTCCAAAGCGTTCCACGACAAAGCGCTGCTTCGCCTTGAAATTGTCGCCACCGTCCGTGTACAGGCGCAGCAGTACAAATTCGCCCAACCGTTCCGCTACCTTCGGCCTGGTAAATATATTGGCCTCCATCCAACGGCAGTTGGTGCAGGTGTAGCCGGTTACATCCAGAAAGATGGGTTGATTGGTAAGCCGGGCCTGAGCGAGTGCCTGATCGTACTCGCCATACCAGGTCAGCTGCTCGAGCTGTCTGCCCAGCACCACGCCGGAGGTCTCATGATCCATACGCGGCGGGAGATAGGCCGCCACCAATCCGGGTACCTTCTGTCCTACCAGGCCGGCTCCCAGCATGAGGCCGAAGATAAGAAACCCGCTACTGGCAAGGAGCCGGGGTATGCTTACCCGCTCCATGGGCGAGTCGTGGGGCAGCCGAATCTTTCCCAGTAGATAGAAGCCGGTCATGAGCAGGATCACCGTCCAGGAGGCCAGTACCATTTGGTGGTTAAAGAAATCCCAGCCCCATACAAGATCGGTATTGCTCACAAACTTGAATGCTGCCGCCAGTTCCAAAAAGCCCATCACCACCTTCACCGAATTGAGCCAACTCCCGCTCTTGGGTAGCTGGGCCATATATTGGGGGAATAGCGCCAGAAAAAAGAACGGCAATGCAAAGGTGAGTGAGAATGCGACCATACCGACGGCGGGCCACAGGTAATGCCCCTGGGCCGCGGCCACCAGCAGCAGCCCCACAAACTGTACGGTGCAGGTAAAGGAGGTGATGGTAAAGGTGAACGCCATGAAAAAGATGCCCAGCAGTCCAGCACGAGATTCCTGTGCAACGCTGAACTGGCGCAGCTTTGCGGGCAGCTGAATTTCGTACATACCCAGCAGGCTCAGCGCGAAATAGACGAAGAGCCCCCCCAGAAGCAGGTTGATGACCGGGTTGGCGGCCATCTGGTTGGCGCCGGTTGCTCCCAGAGTCAATGCCAGCAGGATCCCCAACAGCGAATAGATGACCACGATACCGGCTCCATAGAGCCCTGCCGCCTTCAGAGGTTGCATCCCGCCGGACTCTCCCTGCTTCAGGAAGTACGACACCGTGATGGGAATCATGGGGAAGACACAGGGGGTGAGCAGTGCCAAAAGCCCCATGCCCATGGCCAGCATGAGGAAAGAGCCGAGCCCCTCCTTGATGGCGCGCTGCAGATCGGTTCCTTCCAGTCCGGTTACCGACGCCAGGGATGGTTTGGCGGGACGGAAGGCGTAGGCTTCCCGGATGGGGCCTTCGGCAATCTGCAGCTGAAAGTTGAAGCGCTGGTAGGTGGGGGGCAGACACATGGTTTCGGTGCACGCCATGTAAACAAACTGCCCCGCCAGGCTCATGGGGCCGGGGGCCAGGTCCCCGGACATGGCCACGGCCTGGCTCACTTGCAGCTCGCCGCTGTGCCAGCCTACTTCCATCTCGAATCCCTCGTCCCAAACCCGCTTTGGCCGGGGTTCTTGAAAGGGGCCCACCGCGACAAACAGGGCACTGTCGTCCAATTCGTAGTGGGTTGGCACGGGGCCCAGGCCCTGGAGGTCGCTGGCGTAGATGTGCCAGCCAGGCTCGATGGTGATATTGCTCTGGAGCACGATCTGCTCGCCGGGGCGGACATCCGTGCGATCGATAGATACTTCGGCCTGCACCACGTCGGAGGGGAACTGGCCCCCTAACGGCGCTACGGCCAGCAGGCCACTCACAATTAATATTTTAGGCACCAACTTGTCCATTGTGCAGAATCTAACCATATCGAAGCCCAGCGTGCTGTCTCCAGCGTGACGCTCCTGGCCCCCCTCGGGAGCCGTCCCTCATCCGTCCAGCTCTCCTCAGACTATAACTCACTACCTCAGGACTGGTTTCCCCGTGTATTCGCATAGGTGCCAAACTATCGTCGCCGCGACCCTCTAGGGTGACGGTTGCGAACCAACCCGGACGCGATAGATGCGCTGGGGATCAATTGGATTGTCTTTGGAATCCCGGGCAGCGGCAGCGATAGCGTCAACGGCTTCCAGCCCCGAGATCACTTCCCCGAAGACCGTGTAGCGGTTGTCCAGTTGGGTGAGTCGTGACAGGGCGATATAAAACTGGCTGCCGGCGCTGTTGGGGTCATTGGATCGGGCCATGGCCAGGGTTCCCCTGGCATGGATCCGAGGGTTGAATTCGGCCGGCACGGTAAAGCCGGGATTGCCCTGCCCATCGTTAGCCCGCTGCGCGTCCCGGGACAGTATATCGCCCCCCTGGATGACGAAGTTGGGGACGACCCGGTGAAAGGTCGTGCTGTCGTAAAAGCCGGCATTGGCCAGCCGCTTGAAATTGTTGCTGTGTCCCGGAGCTACATCGGTGAAGAGGCGCAAGGTAATCGTCCCCGCCGAGGTTTCCATGACCACTGTATCGCTGGCGGCGGCAGGTTCGCCGGGATAGTCGGCCAGGTCAGCGATGATGGCCTGCACTTCCTCGCCGCTGATGTACTGAACACCGTCCCTATCGTAGCTCACTTCTGCCACCATCTGTCCGTCAGAGTAGGTCCGGACAACCTTGAGATTGCGGTTGGGCCACCACGATTGGTAGGAAACGGTCTTGCGCTCGGCGTACCGCTCCTCGAAGGTCACGTCGCCGCTCTGGCTGTACCCGATTTTGGCAACCAGATGTCGCTCGCCGCCTGCGCTTACATAGCGGGCCACCTCCTGCTTCGATCCATCAGGATAACGCTTGAGAACGTCCTCATCTGGCCCTGCCTGTCCACAGGACCAACTGGCCGCCGCCAGCAGCAGCGCCAGGTAAGGCCCCCCGCGTCCTATCTCGATCACCCTTGACCTCCTGTATAAGTGCCTCATCCATGCAGGTATCGGCAGCCGCGCCTGGCCCGGACCCGCCGCCACGCCGTACCTGTCAGAATTTCATAAAATTAGGCTTTGGCGCAATCATTTGCCATATGAGAAAATTGTCTGCCACGTTCTCGACCCACGCCTGAAATTGCCGCCCAACTTGCCTCACTTGCCTGCCGGTGCCCCCCTGCCAGAGCGTCCCCGCTCCGTGAGCGGGACCCCCGCCTTGCATAACGGGCAGTTCTCTGGCGACCAGCTGGTCATCGGCAGCCGCACCAGTGCGCGCTTCGTCGCAGCTATATCGATATCACCCGCGCTACGGTCCACGATGCAGACCACGCTGTGCACCGCTGCGCCTGCCCGGTCTACTACATCCAGAAGTTCCTTGATGGACCCACCAGTGGTGACAATATCGTCCACAATCAGTACGCGCTCTCCCGGCGCAAGGGCAAATCCCCGCCGCAGGGTCATGGCCCCGTCCACCCGTTCCGTAAACATGATGCGCCGCCCCAGCAGTCGCGCCACGGCACCTGCCAACAGGATGCCGCCCACCGCCGCACCCAGGACCACGTCGATTTCATCCGGGGGTACACCGGCCACCGCGGCTGCCGCCACCCTGTCCAAGGCTGCCGGCTGTTCCAGCAGCCTGAATTTCTCCACGTAACGATCGCTGTGCCTGCCGGAGGTGAGCAGGAAGTGACCCTCCAGGAGGGCCCCGCTCTCCTTCAGCAGGTCCAGCAGGTCAGGCGCCACCGCTCGCCACCAGGTTATTGATGCGGCGATTGTAGTCAGCTACCGCTGCGGTAATAGCGTCCAAACTGCCATCACCAGCGTACAGTATCGCCCGCGCTATGGCAATGATGCTGGGTGCTTTTTCGGTACCGCTGGCAACCGCAGCCTTTAACGAACCCTCCTGTGCTCCGATTCCAGGGATCAGAAAGGGGAGCGCCGGGGCGGCCTGTCGAACCTCAGCCAGCTCCTCGGTATGGGTGGCGCCCACCACCAGTCCCAGGTTCCGGTTATGGTTCATGCCCTGAGCCCAGCGGGCCACGGCAAGGTAGAGCGGGCTGCCATTGCCGCGCTGCTGGAAGTCTGCAGCGCCCGGGTTGGAGCTGAGACACAGAATGAATGCGCCCCGTGTGGTGTCGGCAAGAAATGGTTCGACCGCGTCGCGGCCCATATATGGGTTTACTGTGGCCGCATCCAACCCCAACTGCCCAAACATGGCGCGGGCATAATGCCGCGCCGTGTTGCCGATGTCCCCGCGCTTTCCATCGCCCACTACCAGCGCCCGTCCAGCGATGGCTGCCACCAGGGTCTCCAGCCAGGCGTAACCCACCGATCCGTAGCGCTCAAAAAAAGCGAAGTTAAGCTTGTAGCCCCATACCTGATTCCAGGTGGCCTCCACGATAGCCAGGGACGCCGCGCGCAAGGACTCCAGGTTGGAACCGTGCAGTCGGCTGGACCGGTCCGGGTCCAGATCCAGACCCAGGCAGAGACACGATTTCTTCTGCTCTACTGCTGCCAGCAGACGGGCATTAAAAGGGATCGGCATCGGCTGGGAATGTACCGATGGGGAGCAAGGGCTTCAATGGATTATGGGTGGCGCATTTGGACCGCCGTTGCGAGGGCCAAAAAACAGGGGCGTCCAGTGTGTGCGTGCGGAGGGGTTGAAAGGTTGCGGCAACGCCTATTTGTTGATGACCATGTCTTCCACGAAGGAGAAGCCTCCGATGGTAACGCCCACTGAATCAATCTCGCTGATTTCCACAACCTGATGGGTGCCGTTATCGCCAATCCAGACGTGGCCGGTGGCATTATCGATGGCGAGCGTGTGGGGGGCGGCGAACATATATGAAAAAATAGGCGTGTGCTGGGTCGTGTTGTCCTCCGGGAAGAACTGCAGGCTCCGGTCCAGCCCCAACACCCACACGAGTCCATTCGGCCCCACGCCGACTTTCGCCGGTTTGGAGTTCAGCCCCAGGTCCACGGGTGCGCCACGAATGTAGCTGTCGCCCACGGAGTTGTAGAGCAGCCGCTCAACTTCGTCATCATTCATATCGGCGATGTACACCGTGGCTGTCTGCTCCTGGAGCAAGGCTATGTCGGTGGGATTGTTGTAGTTGCCCTCAAATACTGTGGTGACAGCCGGGTCCAACGTATCGGGTGGCGCCGCGATAAAATCGGTGATGTTTATCTGCACGATTCGGTCCATTTCCCCTATGTCGGCTATCCAGACCTCGTTGCGATTCTGATTAATGGTGATGGCGCTGGGGTGGCGCAATCCGCGCACACTGGCTATCACGTTTTCAGTGAACGTGTTGATCACGGTGAGGCGGGGTTCAGCATCACCGACACTGACCACCCACAGACTGCCTGTACCATAGTGGATGGCCAGATCGGACGCAGCCGGGAGATTGGCGAAAGTAGCAATTGTTTCGCCCTTGGCATCCAACTTGATCACCTGTCCGGCGTCCTGATCGGCCACGTAGCATCCAAAGAAATCAAAATTGGTGTTGTTTGTTACCGCCACCGGGTTCTGGAACTGTTGGCGGGCCGAGAGGATTTTTTCGCCCCGCGAAGTGTACTTTGTCACCTGCTGCTCAAACTTGTCCACGATCCAGATGGTCCCGAACTCGGAAAAGACCAAGATTTGCAGGGTGTCCGAGGAGAAAAAACCTTGAATGTCCGAAACCTTGACCACAAGATCGTACTCCCGCGCAAGGCTGGGGTCTGATGGCGCGATCCAGGTAGCGGTATTGATCTCCGGGGCGGCGTGGATCATGGTCCCCACACCGGTAGGGGAAGTGGAAAATTCAAAGACAAATTCCTCGCCGTCCAGTTCCTCGGCGGTACTGGTCAAGGTAATACTATTGCCCAGGGTGACGAAGTCCTCATTGGCTGTAAAGGTCACAATATGTGGCGCCTGATTGACAACCGACAAGGTGACCTGCGCCGTATCAGTCCCACCTGCCTTGCGATCATCTGCAAAGGCCATGATCACCACTTGCTGTATTTCCAAGGGCGCTGTCCACGCTACTTCCTGCCCCCGTGTTTTGGAGAACTGCCCGGAAGTCGCTGACCAGGTCACCAGGACATTATCCTCGTCCAGGTCCTCCACCACGGCGGTAAACATCTGGGTCGATCCGGTGAGCGGGGTCAGATCTTCCACGGTAATATCAATGCTGGGGCGCGAGTTAATCAGCTCGCAGCCAGCCTGCACCAGCGCGATCCCGGCCATGCCGGCAAATATTATCGTCTTGAAGCTCGGGTGCCAGCGGCCAACCAGGCTCAAACGGATACAAACTTTTGAAATCGTGCTCATAGGCCTAAATCCAACGATATTCATCCGCCAGGGCTGAAATTACCTTTGCCAGCAGCTCTTCGAACAGAGTGAACAGCTGTGTTCCGATTATCCAGGTAGTATTGTCGGCGGGATCAATGGTTTCATAGATGGTCCCGGCCGTCAGGAGCAAAAGCGCCTGCCATGACCCGGCATAGTCGGTGGCAACATAGCGGGCTTGGGCCTGAATAATCAGCAGGTCCTCCCAGGTCACCTGAGGCCGGTAAATGAACACGTAGCTCGAGTCCTCCGCAAAAACCCGTGCTGCCAGAGAGTCGGCGTCCGCGTAGCGCTGGTCGCTGAGTGCCACTGCCGACAGCCCACACCACGCGTCCAGCCGCCACTCGGCGCTGGTGGTGCCATTCTCCAGAGAAGCTACGATACTGTCGAGATCGGCGTCGCCCAGCATCAGCCGTGACCATCCCTCGCCCATAATGCCCGAGAGGTTCTGACCGTCCAGGTTCAGCCCATCAAGGAAGTTTTCCAGTGCGCGGTCAAACTCATCGAATCCGAATAGAGTCCAGCCATTGTCATTGAAGGCGTCGATGCGCTCACTCTTGGTGGGACCGGGCTTGCCGCAGGCCGACCATGTCAGGAGTAGTAACAGGATCAAGTGGGTACTGAACCGTCTCATTTGAGCAGGGTCACTTTCTGGGTTGTCAGCCGGCCACCGTCTGTCATGAGGCGCACGAAATAGAGTCCGGACGGCACGGCTGAGCCACGGCTGTCAAGACCGTGCCAGGTAAACGAATGTATGCCCGCTCGGTAGCGCTGGTGCGGCGTGGCGTAGACCTCCCTCCCCAACAGGTCATAGATGAGGATGCGGCCACGGTCCTCTCCGCGCAGCATGAAGCGCACCTGGATCGCTGCGTTAAACGGATTGGGGTAGCAATACAGCTCCTCGCCCGGCAGAGGGTCACGGCTTGCAGGCGTGTCCGAGGGCCCGAACAGGATCTCCGTTCCAGGTGTCACAACGGCTTCGAACTTTCCCTCTCGGCTGGTATAGGTATCGATCCTAACCAGCCGATCCACTTCTGCCTGATAGAATGAAAAGTATGGGTCGGCGGCCGCAGATTGTTGAAAGGTCAGCGTCACAACAGTTGATTTGGGCAGGTTGGTGTCCAGGATGTACGTGTTCGGCGATGGCCGGTTTGAACGGGAGAAAGCGCCCTGACTTTCCAGCCGCTTGATCAGTTCAGCGCTTGCGGGCTGTTCAGATACGATCATCAGTTTACCGTTTCCGCCGGGCTGTGGGGGATAGGCGACGGTCAGCAGCTGATCAGGGGAGGCTTGGCGCTGGCCGCGGGCCTTCGCGAAGGCTACGTTGAGCCGTATAAAGAGCCGGTTAACGTTGTTCACATTATCGATGAGCTCCGCAGACATATTGTAGACGCCGGGAAATTCGAAGCGGTAGGGGGCAACCCAGGTGATGGCCCCCGGCAGGCTGTCCTGTTGCGAGAATGACAGCGGCACTTCACGGGAGTTGTAGATATAGGTTGTCTTGATGCGGTCGGTCGTGCTGTCGCTCACCAGAACGAAGTTGATCCACTTATCAGCCACCGGATTAAAAAGGTAGGTCAGACCACCCTCGGGCGCATCAAAATCAGTGATCGCCCTGACGAAGACGCGCAGCTGGATCGCTGTGCTGTTGCCCTCCGCATCGGTGGCGGTGAAAGTAACCCGGCTTTCACTGGCGACCCCGGAGGCCTGAATCGTGACTTCCGTGGTGGCTGCATTGTAGGTGACAGTGATGAGCGGATTCGGGTTGACGAAGGTTATCGTCAGGCTCCCCAGCGGGGTGTCCCTGTCAGACAGGTAGTCCTGCAGGAAGAGGCCGCTGAAGGTTTCGTTGATCAACATAGCCACAGACGGCGGTTGGGTCCACACAGGAGAATAGGAGTCCCTCACTGCCACGACCATGGTGTCCGAATTGGACACCTGCCCCATATCGTCCTGCGCTGAGAAATACAGCCATACGGTGTAGTTTGGCATGGTCTGGGCGCTGGGCACCTCAATCCATGCCAGGGAGGTCGCAGGGTCGATCGTCAACGTTAACAAGCTGTTATCCACTGCCCCCGTAGCAGGGTCCAGTACGAAGCCATTTGTGACCAGCTGGTCGAACGCTGTGAAGTCATCCTTGAGCTTGGAAGCGAGGTTAAACAGATGGATAGTGTCAGGGGGCACTATTTCCGCGCTTTCCAGCGGTGACCATAGGGGCGACAGATCGAATCGGGGAATGACGCGCACGGTCAGCGTGCTGGAATCGGTGAACTGGCCGGGATTGGCGGCAATAAACCGCACCGAGTCCCAGCCGAAGAAGTTTGGGTTGGTCACCAGCGTTACCACGTGGGTGACTGGATCAATCAGCACGGCCTGGAGGCTGTCTCCCCCGAGGTAGCTCCAACTCATGTCGGCATCGTTGTAGATAGGGTCAATGACGAAATCGTCCAGGTCCAGGACCTGGGTGCTGGTGTCCCTGAATACGACGACCGTATCCAGGGGATCGATGACCGGATTGAGGGTGGCAAAGACCGTGAGCCGGGTGGAATCGATGTCGCTGTTGTTGTCATCATCGGTCACCGTGAGCTCCAGCCAGTCGGAAGCGGCGTAGTTCACGGGCGCATTGAAGATGACTGTTTGTGTCGGCTGATCGTAATTGACCGATACCATAAAATCGGCCGCTCCGGTGAGAAAATTGGTCACGGCAAAGGTCCACGTCATAGCGGCATCAGGCGTATCGTTATCCGAGACCAGGGGGTTCAGCGCCAGCGTGTCTGGCGTCCCGGCCAGCAGTTTGATTTCCGGCAGCGCACCGATCTCCGGCGGCCACGAGCGGATGCTCACCACCAGTGTGTCGCTGCCGGTGGCGGCCGAGTCATCCGTGGCTGTGATGGTGAGGTCGATGTCGCCGTAGAAAATGGGATCCGTCAGCACTGGTTCAAGGCTAAGAATATGCCCCGCCACCAGGCTTACAGACAAATGAGCCGGGTCCGGGTCATCATGGCTCCAGCTGAGGGGTGCATTTTCCACATCGATGACCAGTGAATCCAGGTCCAGGGTAGCGGTCTGCCCGTAGTGGATCACAATGGTATCCCCCAGGGCACTCACGCTGTCAAAACTCACCACCGGCGGGTCATTGATGGAGTTCACCGTGAAGTCCAGTAGCGTATCGATGCTCACTCCCAGGGCGTCTTCCACAAACAAGCGGGATTGCGCGGAACCGAACCAGTCGAGGTCCGCGCTGAAGGCGATGGTTTCGGCCACCTCGTCGTAGCGTACCCTGATGGGCGCGGCGGGCTCCAGCCGGACGGAAATATCGGGTCCCGTATCATCCAGGTCGCTGAAAATGGCCGAACCGGCCACCACCAGGCTGTCATCCTCGTCGAATTGCAGGCTAGGGAACGGCGGCGTGAAGACCGGAGGCCAATCCACAATAACTTGTAGATTCTGGGAGTCACTGTAGAGGAAATCATTGGAGGTGACCAGAAGCGTTAAGTCGGCGATGCCCTGGTCCAGGGCAGTTGTGGCCACCACCAGACTGGTATCCGACAGGTCCAGCACGGCGCTGGTGGCGCCGGGAGTGGAATTGACGGTCAGGCTCCACGTAACCTGAGCCGGCGTATAAAGCCCGCTGAGGAAATAGTCCGCTAGCCGCAAACGCAATGTTTCACCCGGATTGATGGTAGTATCGGGTAGCGCCGGCAATATTTTGAGTCCGGCAACTAGGATGTTCAGGTTTCCCAGGATGTCAAAGTCTCTCTTGGCTTCATCACCTGTCAGCGGATAAAAGCCGGTCTCCCGGGCGCCACCCGTGGGTATGATGTACTGGTTATCGAAGGTAATCGTCGCTGGCCCCGCGGGGGGAATGCCGATCACCGTCAGCCTGAAAGTCGCCGCCACGCCGCTGTGGGAGAAGGACTGCCGGCAGCCCCCGCAAGCGGGGGTATGTTGCGAATAGTCCAGCTGAAAACCGGCCAGCCGGTTCACGTCAACCAGGTAGGGAGTGGCCCACACGTCGCCCCGCGTATCGTTCTGCAACGGGCCGCTGAGGATCAGTTCCCCCGTACTGCTGAATGGGCGGAAGATGAAGGTCGTATCGCCATTGCTCACCGTGAACGTGGTATCTGTGAATATGGGTTTGAACACCTCCGGGTCAAAGGTCAGATAGATGTCATACCCGGTAAGCCGGAGCCCATGAGGGTCCATCCAGATCTCGAAGGTTACGGTATCGCCGATGGCGAGGATGGTTTGGCCTTGATCGGGCAGGATATGTACTTCTACCAGTGCTCGCAGGGGCGCGAGGCCAAGCGTCGCCCACAGAAGTATCGCCATTTCGATTGAACGCAAGGATCTCATGCGGTTGCTGGTCATCCTGACAGGTTCAGTACAAATAACGTGCCAATAACTCGGCACTAACTGCTAACGTTTCGCGATAATACCTCCTGCGCTAAATCTACGGGTTGCGGTCTCACTTCGACAGCAAAAATGGCCCCGGGGACCTGTCCCCGGGGCCATTCTCGCATGTCAGAGCTGCTGAATTATTTCAGCAGGACCATTTTGTGTGTTCCTATCACGCGGTTCTCGACAACCAGGCGGT
>JADFSS010000009.1 GCA_022560655.1 Candidatus Neomarinimicrobiota bacterium | reverse complement strand
TAGGGCGCGCCGGGCAGAGGTTGAGAATGGCTATGGTGCTGGTTTGAGCTATTCTTACATAACAGTTGAGTCCGAAATTGGTTATCCTGGGGCCCCTGAATCCTACGGGCAACATTATTACAAAGTACAAAAGGGTCATCTGGGGGCCTATGTGAGATGGCGCCACGACCGAGTTCTTTCGAGCAGGTTTCTACTCAGATTATCTGTAGCGGCTAGATATTCGCCCCCAGTTCAGATACCCGCGATGACATTTACTACACAATCGTCGTTTTTCGGTCCCCAATCGAAAACACTCCTTGCCCACACGGTCCCTTTATCGGAAGTCGGGTTTTCGATTGGGATAGTCTACCGTTTCCATCGTTAGCTTGCTGAGTAGAAGCGAATAGAAAGTGGGATTTTCCGTGTTCGCCTATTCCGTTTGAAGTAATTATCATGTACATCTTCATGTATGCTATCTACCTGTTTTCGGCGGTCTCCCTGGTGGGGCTCACGCTGGTGGGCATCGGCGGATTTCTGGGTCCCCGTGGGTTCCTGGGAATGAACCATCCGACGCTGGCCCTCATGGTGAGCATCCTCTTTCTGGCGGTGGAGGTGCTGGTGATGTTCTTCTTCGTGGGCACGGGGGTGAGCGTCAAGGAGTACGTGCGTGACGAAGGGGCCGACCCCGTCTTCCACCGCCGCTCCATCGCTCTGAAGCGGGTGCTCTACCCCCCCACGATGGCGGTAACGCTGGCGGTGATGGTCACCTTCATCCTCGGCGGCGCGGTGGACCGCCGGTCGCTGTCGCACTGGTGGCATCTGGCAGGCTGGCTGCTCTCCATGGGGCTGTTTCTGCGGGCGCTGAAAGTGCAGCACAACTGCCTGAAGGAGAACACGGCCATCATTCTGGAGATGGTGGGGCTGGCTGGGCAGCAGGGCAGCGCTCCCCGCTCCGACGGGAACTAGATGCAGGGGCCCTATGAACGCCAGCTGGGGCTGCTGCTCGCGGCGGTATTGGGATCGCTGGCCGGACATCCGGCCCCGGCCCAGGACGAGTCCCAATCCAGCCAGACGCGGCACAAGCTGTTCCCCATTGAGCCGAAAGCCTATCTGCTGGGGCACTTCCGGCCGGATACGACGCCCGACTTTGTGCGCCTGTCACCAACGCTGACAAGCGACCCGAGCGCCTACCTGCGTAGCGCTGCAGCGGCGGCGGTGGCGGAGCTTGTCCAGGAGGCAGCCGGGGATGGCGTACGGCTTGTGGTGATCTCCGCGACGCGCAGCTTTCAGGGACAGCGGATGATCTGGGACAGCAAATTCACCGGCGAGCGCCTAGCCGTGGGGCGCAATCTGGCGCATGATTATCCCGACACCACGGCGCGCTGCCTGGCCATCCTGCAATATTCGTCGGCGCCGGGGACCTCGCGGCACCACTGGGGCACGGACCTCGACTTTAACCGCACCGACCGGGACTACTGGCGCGGGGGCGAGGGTCTGGCCGCGCTAACCTGGCTGGAACGCCACGCCGCCCGCTTCGGCTTTGTCATGGCCTACCCCCCGGACAGGGGGCACGGTTACGCCTACGAGCCGTGGCACTGGTCCTACCAGCCCATGGCGCGGCCGCTGCTGCGAAACTATTATCACCAACTGGTGGGGCCTGATGATATCGCCGGATTTGCGGGTGCGGGAGCGGTGCGGAAATTGAAGTGGAAAGAGTGGTATGTCTACGGAGTCAACGAGGTTTTGAAGTGAGCGGCGTTCAAGATTGGCTAGCGGTCCCCGGCTGTTGAGTCAAGGAGCCTCTTCCTCGCTTTCTTCGTCATCCTCTTCATACTCAAAATCCTCTTCCTCAGCGTCATAATCTTCATCCCCAGGTTCGTAGTCCTCAGCATACTCCTCATCATCCTCGCGATAGACCGGCCCGCCGGGCTGCTCATAAGGCGGGTAGGCGGCTGGGGCATATCCCGTTTGCGCTGGCGCCGTAGCGCCCGCCTCAGGCGGGGCCGGGGGCGCTTCTGCGGCTTTGCGCAGCTGCTCACTTGGCAGGCCCATTTTGGCGGTCGCAGGCGGCCTGGTGAGCTGGGTAATCACCAGCGGCAGGAGCGTCAGGACCAGCAGGCCCAGTCCCATGGCCAGCCCGCCCATATTGAACGTGTAGCTGCCCCACATGGTCTGCTCCAGGCCGTAGGTCTTGACGGCTGACGCCGCCAGAATAGCGCCGAGTCCTGCGGTCACCTTGGTCAGGCTGTGGATGATGGTGGTGGAATCCTCGGCCTCGGACTGGTTCGCGCCGAGATGGGCGGCCAGCAGGTAAAGGAGCCAGAGAATCAGCCCCCAGCTCACGGTGATCAACGTGACAAAAAAATCGCCGGCGGTCAGGGCCAGCAGGCTGGATAGAAAGACCAGGACCACAATGATGCGGCTGATGAGCACCCGGGATTCCCGCGACATATGCACTCCTGTTTCGGGTCAGAGGGTGGTGCAGCGGCCGCCCGGCTAAGGCCGGCCACATTGACAACCCAATTTCCGCGACCCCGTCGCAAAATGCAAGTGCTAATATGGCCCGGACCCTTGTTCCGTCTGGCCAGTGCGGCAGCCTGTTGTGGCGGTATCAGCCGGAGCCGAAGGTGGCTATTACCCGCGCGGGGCCATAATTTCCCGGCAATGGGGCACAAGAAAATACGCACCGCCGTTGTAGGCGTAGGTTACCTGGGCCGCTACCATGTGGAGCAGCTGCTGCAGATACCGGCAGCTGATCTGGTGGGGATATATGACCTCAATGGCGCCACCCAGGAGGCAATCTGTCAACGCTATCAGGTCCACGGGTTCGCCAATCTTGAGGAGACGTTGGCGGCGGCGGAGGCCATATCGGTGGTGGTGCCCACCGATCAGCACTTTGTGGTGACCGAGCAGGCCCTACGGGCCGGGCGCCACGTCTTCGTGGAGAAGCCCATCAGCCAGACCCTGGCTGAGGCCGATGCGCTGTTGCGGCTCGCGGAGCAGCAGGACCGGCTCATTCAGGTGGGCCATATCGAGCGGCTGAACCCAGCTGTCCAGGCGCTGGAAAAGTACGATCTGGCCCCCCGGTTCATCGAAGGACACAGGCTCGCCCCCTTCTCCCCCCGAGGCAGCGACGTTCCCGTGGTGCTCGACCTGATGATCCACGATATTGACGTGGTCCTGCACCTGGTAAAATCGCCGCTGAAAACTGTACGCGCCAACGGTGTCAGTGTTATCACCGATTCGGTGGATATCGCCACGGCCCGCCTGGAGTTCGAGAACGGTGCGGTGGCCAACCTCACGGCCAGCCGCATTTCCCAGAAGCAGATGCGCAAGCTGCGGCTGTTTCAGCACGAACTCTACGTGAGCGTCGACTTTCTGCAACAGCTGACGGAAGTCTACCGACTGGTAGCAGAAGGCGAATCGCCGCCCGAGGCCACGCTGACCATGCCGCTGGAATTCAATGACCGGCGCCGGCTCATATCCTACGAAAAGCCCGATATCATTGAGAGCAATGCGCTGCACCTGGAGCTGGGCAATTTCATCCGGTCGGCGGCGGGCCTGGAAAAACCGGTGGTAGACGGCTATTCGGCCCGGGCAGCCCTCGATGTGGCGATTCGTATTGAAGCGGCCATCGCTGAGAGTTCGTGACGGGCTGCCGCAGTGGCTGGCAGGTGGTGATCGTGGCAGCTGCGGGTGAGGCTTCGCCCGCAACATGAGGACGACGTCCAACGGGGCGCCCCGCTATTTTATCGTGGCCGGTGAGGCGTCCGGGGATCGTCACGGCGCCTCCCTGATGGCCGCCATGCGGGAACGCGACCCCACGGTCCAGTTCGCCGGCATCGGCGGCGTGCGCATGCAGGCTCAGGGCATGGAGAGCCCCTACCACGCCGAAGACCTGGCGTTAGTGGGATTCTGGGAAGTATTAAGGCGGGCACCGTTTATTTTACGGGTGCTCAGGCGGACCAGCCAAAGGGTGCGCAACTGGCGGCCTACGCGGGTGATACTCATCGACTATCCCGGCTTCAATCTCCGGCTGGCCCGGCGCGCCCAACGGGCCGGCATCCCGGTTACCTATTACATCAGCCCACAGCTGTGGGCCTGGAAAGAGGGGCGCATTGCCACCATCCGGCGCTACGTAGACCAAATGCTGGTCATCTTTCCGTTTGAGGTGGAATGGTACCGGCAGCGCGGCGTCCAAGCGCAGTTTGTGGGGCACCCCATCCTGGAGGAGTCGCAGCCAAATATATCCCGGGAGGCCTATCTGTCCGGTCTGGGGCTTGATCCAGCCAGTCCCGTTCTGACCCTGTTTCCCGGCAGCCGCCAGCAGGAGCTGGAGCGGCATCTGGAACTATTCAGTGCGGCCGCGGGCCTCATGCGCGGGGCCCTGCCGGAGCTGCAGGTGGTGCTGGGCCTGGCATCCGGTCTCAACCCCAACCGCTTGCCGGCCCGCCTGCCGGAGGGAACCATCGTGACAGCGGGGCAACCGCGCCTGGCCCTGCGTTATGCCGATGCCGCCATCGTGGCCTCGGGCACCTCCACCGTGGAAGGGGCGGTGTGGGGCGTGCCCATGGTGGTGGTCTACCGCGTGGCGCCATTTTCGTGGTGGCTGGGTCGGCGGCTGATCAAACTCCCCTATGTGAGTATGGTCAATATACTGGCAGGGGAAGAAGTAGTGCCGGAGTTTCTGCAGCAGCGCGCCCTGCCGGCACCGCTGGCCGAGGCGGCCCTACGCTATTTTAAGGACCGGCCCCACCGTGAGACCGTGCTGGCCAGGCTGGCCCAGCTGCGGCACTCCCTTGTGACCCCGACAGAGCAGAGTAACTCCGGCGCAGGGGCGTCCCAGCTGGCGGCCCGGGCCATCATGGAGCGGCTGTGACCGAGGCCGCGATCGCCACGCCGTCCCTGGGCAGGCGTTTGTTGTACCCGCTGGGACGCTGGCTCATTACGGCCTTGCTGCGATCGAACCGGGTGGTCGTGCACGGGGAGGATCTCCTGGAGCAGGCGCTGAAAGGGGACCGGGCTATTTTCGTGGGCGTCTGGCACTCCCGGCTCCTCTACCCCGTCTGGTATCTGCGCCGCTACCGCCCCCTTGCGCTCGTGAGTAAATCAAGCGATGGGGAGCTGCTGGCGGGACTCCTTGAATCGTGGGGTTACCGAACGCTGAGGGGCAGCAGTTCCAGGGGCAGCAGCGAGGCGTTGCGAGCGATGCTGCGGCAGCTGGACCAGTCCGGTGTCATGCTGGTCAACGCCATGGACGGCCCGCTGGGGCCGGCGCGGGTGGCCAAAGTAGGCGGGGTGGCACTGGCCGCCAAGAAGGATGCCCTGCTCATCCCCATCGCCGGAGTGGCCACCCGGCATTGGACGCTGGCCAACAGCTGGGACCAGTTTCAGCTGCCCAAGCCCTTTGGCCGGATTATTATCCAGTGCGGACAGCCTCTGGAGGTGGACTCTGACCTGCCGGATGACGACATCGCCCTGCTTCTGGGACAGGAGATCGACAGGGCGGAACAGGAGGCCGATGCCCTCGCGGCGCGCGCTGGCTAGGCTGCGTCCCTTGCTCTGGCCCGTGTCCATGTTCTACTGGGCCCTGTCCTGGTGGCGCAACGTGTTCTACAATATCGGCTTTTTTATTACCCGCCGGGTGTCGGTGCCGGTCCTGTCTGTGGGGAACGTGTCTTTGGGTGGTACCGGGAAGACCCCGGCGACCCTATTTATTGCGCAGCACCTGTTACATCTCGGCTACCGGGTAGGTATCGTGAGCCGGGGTTACGGCCGTTTGTCATCGGGCCACAGGTTGGTGAGTGATGGCCGGGGGCACCTGGCCAGCCCGGAAGACAGTGGGGATGAGCCCCAGCTGCTGGCCAGGCGTCTGCCGCAGGTGCCCATTGTCGTGGATGAGGACCGCTACCGGGGCACGGTGGAGTTGATCAAGCAGTTTCAGCCTGAGGTGGTCATTCTGGACGATGCTTTCCAGCACCGTGGGCTAGCGCGTGATCTCGATATAGTCTTGCTGGATGCCAATGCCACGCTCTCGGATTACCGCATTTTTCCCAGTGGGGCACTGCGGGAAAGCCTGGCCGCATTGAAGCGCGCCGACCTGGTGGTCTGGACCCGCGTCAACCTGCGCCCGCCGCCCCAGGAGCTCAGGGAGCGGGTGGCCGGGATGGGCATCCCCCAGATTCAGAGCCACATGCAGGTTGGCGGGCAGCTGGTTGCTGTGGGCGGGGGCGAGGCCGTTTCGCCGGAAGAATTGCCGGGCGAGGGGGTGCTTGCATTCTGCGGGATAGCCGATCCGCATGGCTTCTATGGGGCGCTGATGTCGCTGGGCCTGGAGCCGGAGTCGGTGCGCTATTATCCGGATCATCATCGCTATAGTGAGGAGGATTTGGCTGACCTGTCGGAATTGACCGAGGACGACCGGCTGGTTGTCATTACGACGGAGAAGGATGCGGTGAAGCTGACCCCGGAGTTCGTAGCTGCTCACCGCGTGTACGCCGTTCGCATCGAGTTCATCCTGGCCGGACCCGACCTGGAGGCGTTTGAGGCCCTATTGGCCCGGCACCTGCCCCTGCCGCAGGCCTCACTGGCTGCTGGGGAGGCCTGATTACCCCGTGTCAGGCGAAAGCTAGCGGGGGTAATCCGCTAAGCATCCAGCTCCTTGAGGATGCCGATCAGGTCCACGACCCTGTTGGCGTATGCCCACTCGTTGTCATACCAGTTCAGGGTCTTGACAAAATTGCCCCCAGTCACCCGCGTGAAGGGGGCGTCGTAGATGGATGAGTGGGGGTCGCCGATGATGTCCCGGGACACTACCGGCGAGCTGGAGTAGGACAGGATGGGCTTCAGGCGCGGTGAAAGGGTGGCCTCATGCACGGCCTGGTGGATATCACCGGGGGTGACTTTCCGTTCGAGTTCAACCACCAGATCCACCACCGATCCGTCGGGCACAGGCACGCGGGAGGCGATGCCGTCCAGGCGGCCCTGCAGCTCGGGCAGCACGAGACCTACGGCTCTCGCCGCGCCGGTGGTAGTGGGGATAATGTTCTCCGCCGCCGCCCGGCTCCGGCGCAGGTCCTTGTGAGGCACATCGGCCAGCCGCTGATCATTGGTATAGGCGTGGACGGTGTTGATAATACCCTCCACGATGCCAAAGTTTTCGTGCAGGATTTTGGCCATGGGCGCCAGGCAGTTGGTGGTACAACTGGCGGTGGAGATGATGCGATGTTCGGGCTTCAGCGTGTCCTCGTTCACGCCGATGACCACAGTGATGTCGATATCATCCTTGGCAGGCACGGTCAGCACAACGCGCTTCGCGCCGGCCGCCAAATGGTGTTCCAACTGCTCGCGGCTGGTGAACATGCCGGTTGATTCCACCACCACATCGATGTCCAGTGCCCCCCAATCAAGGCCCTCCAGCTCGCGCTCACTGAGCATTTTCACCTTGTCGCGGGAAGTGTGCAGGTATCCAGCGCTGGTGGTGACTTTTTCGGGGAATTTGCGCATGATCGTATCGTATTGCAGCAGGTAGGCCAGGGCCTCGTGATCGAACAGGTCATTGATGGCTACGACGTTGATGTCGTCCCGCTCGTGGAGGATACGGTAGACGGTGCGGCCAATGCGGCCAAAGCCATTAATGGCAACCCTCATGCCATACCCCCTTCCCGGTCCAGCCGGGCATAGGCCTGAATAAGTTCCAAAAGCCGGGCGGCATGTCCCCAGCCATTGTCGTACCAGCTCAGGGTCTTGATCAGCCGGTCTGCAGCTTTCACGGTGGCCCGAGTGTCAAAGACCAGGCTGTGTCGGTTACCGATGACATCGCTGGAGACGATGGGGTCGGTGGTGACCTCGACGATGTCCGGCATGGCTACCTCTGCTGAAAGCATGGCCTCGTTCACCGCCTCGACGGTGACGCCGCTCTCCTTGAAGCGATAGGTCATGTCGACGCACGACCCATCGGGGACAGGCACGTTCAGAGCAATGCCGGCCAGCTTGCCCTTGAACCTCGGCAGAATAGTGCCGATCCACTGGGGGGTGGGTGAGGCGTTGGGGATGATATTTTCGGCGGCGGAGCGGCTGCGGCGGAAGTCCTTGCCGGCCAGATCGGCCAAGGGCTGATCGCTGGTATAGGCGTGGACAGTGGTCATCAGGGCCTGGTCGATGCCGAGCGCCTGGTCGAGAATATCCAACATCAGCGCGACGGGCGCGGTGGTGGATGAGCCGGCGGATATCATGCGATCCTCCGGGGATATGGTAGCTTCATTCAGACCCATGACTACCAGCCGGTCAATCTCATCGCCAGGCAGGGTTGAGAGTAGAACCCTTTTGGCCCCCGCCTTCAGGTGCGCCTCCATGTGGGTTCTGAGGGGATATTTTCCAGTAGCATCCACGACCAGGTCAACGTCGTAGTTGAGCCAGGGGGCATCGCCCGGCGCTACTCCCATGATCATCTGGGTGGTGCGGTCATCCTCCAACTGCAGCCGGTCGTCATGCAGGCGCACGGCGTGGGTGAAAGTGCCGTGGATGGAGTCATGCTGCAACAGGTAGTGCAGAATTTCCGGCCGTCCCACGTCGCTGATGACGACGATGTCCACGTCTTCCGTCTCGGAAGCCAGACGGTAAAGGTTGCGCCCGATGCGACCGAAGCCCATCAGGCCGACTCGAATATGATGGGACTCAGTCCCCTTGGTTGACATGCGGCTCCTCTCGTGACCAGCGCTGTCGTGCGCGTTTGATCCGCGCCTTGCAAGCCTTGAAAAACCGGCGGAAAGCTACCGCTATCTTCCGATAGGTAACAAGGGCTGTCTAGTCGATACTATAGGTCTGGGCGCTGGGGAGCAGGAAATGACGGCGGAACACTACCCGGCGGCGACGCCTAACACGAAGATGATGCCCACAAATGCCAGCATCAGGGGCCAGCCGGTGAAGAGGAACTGGCGTCGGCTGGGATCTTCGAAGACGTGCACCTGGAACTCGTGGACAGTAACGCCACCGTGTGAGTCGATCACCTCGAGAACCACATCGTTGGCGCCCTTTTGGATATCGCGCGGCCTCCATTTGAACAGCCCCGTGCGGGTATTGAAGTCCGAGTAGCGGGGCAGCCGGGTGGCATGGTACTGGAATTCGTCACTGTTCAAGTCCTCCGCCACCAGCCGGTAGCGGTATTCGAAATTGTTGAGCGCCACCGGACGGGGCTGGGAAATGATGCGGGGCAACATATTGACGAACAGGGTCGCGGCCTGGCGGTCCACCGCATGCCCGTCGGACACCTCCACCTCGAACTGCTGCCAGTTCAACTGCTCCAGCGATGGGAGCCAGGTGACCATGCCGCGTGCATCGATCTGCATGCCATCGGGGTGTTGGATCAGGCGGTAGCTGAGCTGCGCGTCCGTGTTCTTGTCGTCCACCCGGACCTGATAGCTGAAGCGCTGCTCACTGATGGCTAGAGTATCGGGCTGGGATATAATGGCGGGCGGGTAGTTGGCGTAGATCTGAAAGGCCTGGTCGTCCCGGGTAAAACCGTCGGATACCGACAGGCGTACCTGATGGTAGCCGGCCTGGCCCAGGCTGGGGCTCCAGGTCAGGAGTCCGTCGTCGTCCACCGTCATGCCGTCAGGAAAGCTCCTGAGGCTGTAGTGCACAAAGGGGATTCGCTCGGCCGTGTATTTGGGCATGATGCCCCGCCCCCCCTGAAAGAGCTCCCACAGCACATCTTCCAGCTCAACGAAGCCCTGCTCGGGACTGTGGATCACCAGCACCAGTTTGCCCTCTTCCACGAAGGCATGCTTGACATGCTGTTTAAGATCGATTCGCGCCGCCTGGGCCACCTCGCCCTCCGCCGGCCGGCGAGGTTTGTTGACATAGATATTTTTCATTTCCCTGAACTGGGCGAGGTAGCGCGGCAGATCGCGCCTGATCTTGTCATCCTGGAGCTCCACTTCGTAGCCCACAGTGCGGGCAATATTGGTGACGACGGTAGGCCGCCGATACTTCAGCAGGCTGCTGGTATTTTCATCCCTTATGGTGATGGGGTAGCGATACTGGCGTCCCACAATGACCGAGTCGGGGGGAACGGATGTGACGCTGATAGGACTGTTGACAAAGACAATGCCCCGGAACCTAGTCTCATCAATTCCATCGGACAAGGTCACCACATACCGTGACTCATTAAGGTCCCGATAGGTTGTGGGCCACAACAGATTACCGCTGGAGTCAATGGTCATGTCCACGGGACCACTGGCCAGATCCCAGCGTAGCCGCTGGCCGGCGTTGGGGTCACGTCCTCGAAACGAGAGCTGCAGTGAATCCCCCGCCAGCACGACCACCGCCGGCTGTGGTCCGCTGACGATCTTCGGCTGGGCGTTGACCAGCACCCACCCAACCTGAACATCTTCGGCCGTGCCATCGGAAATGCGCACCCGGTAGCGCTGGGTGTCGATCTGTGACGGCGCAGGGGTCCAGGAAATGAGGCCTGAGGGGTCGATGGTCATGCCGTCGGGCGCATTCGAAAGCGAGAAGACTTGCTGCCGAGGAGCACCGGGTTGGAAGTAGGCGACCTGATACCTGTACGGCTTGTTGATATGGGCGACGCGCGGGCCGGCCGAGGTGATGGTGAGCCGTGCATTCACGTTGAGCGTAAAGGTTTGCACGTCCTTGTCGAACCCGTCGCTCACCGAGACCACCACCTGGTAGTCATCATGGTGGGTTTCGTTTGTTCGCCAGTTGAGTATGCCGTTGTGGTCCAGGAACATTTCCTTGGGGCCCGATTCGAGGCGGAAATCGAGGCGGGCGTCAGGATTGGCGTCATGGGCTACGACACGGTAGGCGAACAGGCTCCCCGCCAGCAGGTTCAGGTTTTCGGGCTGGCTGGTGATGGTGGGGCGGTCGTTGACATAGAGTAGCATCCGGTCGCGAAATACGACGGTTTCCGAGAGGAGTACCGAATCGGTGACGGCGGCTTCGGGCCTTACCCCCTGGTAGAAGGTGATTTCGTAGGCTACGTGCCAGGCACCCATTTGCTCCTCAGTAGGTTGCCAGACGATGGACTGCCGCTGAAAGTTGAACACCATACCGGGCGCCTTTTGGATGAAGCGGAAGCCAGAGAACTGCTCGGCTCGGTCTGCCAGTACGTTTTCCAAAAATTCATCCCCGACGTACAGCAGGTAATCCGGCGTCTGGTGCGGCGGGAGCGCGCGGGGATCGGTGGCAATGGGCAGCTCAGGCAGATAGACGGCCCGGCCCTCGGTCTGCGGCTCATCGGGTCCGGAAAGCGGCTCCGCTGGTGTGGGCTCACCCAGTTCCACAACCGGCACGGACTGGAGCGCCAGTTCGCTCATGTCGGCCAGGGCCAGGAGGATTCCCTGATCGGTCTGTATGGGGAGAGCGACAGTCACCGCGTCCCCCGCCAGGGTGTAAAATGGCACGAAGCTCGAATATACAGGGGACCTACCCGCCGGCGGCAATTGTGTGAGCAACTGAGCGCTGGTGAGCGGGGCGATAAAGCGGGCGTCGTTGGTGCTGATGGTGCCGTCGTCGGCCAGATAGATAAGCTCGGTGGTGCCGTCACCGTCGAGATCGATGGCAGCCAGGTCAACAAGGTTGGTGAGTTGGGTCGCCAGGACTGTCGCACGCAGCCTTGTATCGGCTATGCTCACCAAGGTGAGGGAACCGTCCAGATGAGAGAGGATAACCTCTTGCTGGCCGTCGCCATTGAGATCGCCAGTGGTGCTTGCGCCGGGGCGCAAGCGTGCGCCGGCGGGTAGTGCGATGGGCATCGCCGTGAGTCCGTCCGGGCCACTGATATAGGCCAATAGTTTCGGCGGCCTACCGTCGCCGATGGCGAGGAAGTCGATGTGCTGGTCGCCGTTGAAATCGGCCAGGGCCACAGAGAGCGGCCAGGGGCCAGACATGAGTGGCTTGGGCCGGAGCACGTCTCTGGCCCGTAAGCCGTCCGGCCCCATATCGGCCACCAGCAGCATGCGATCGGGGCTGCCGATGGGGATCACCAGTTCATCGTCGCCGTCGCCGTCCAGATCTGCAATCGCCAGCTGCCTCGGCCGCAGATAGGAGGTGCCGCGGCCGCGGTAGTCCCACAGAAGAGAAGGGTGGGCCGAGAATGAGACGGCAGCCGTATCCCAGGCAAAGACGCGCAGCCAGGCGGGCACCACGGTGTCTGCCTGTGCCTCGACGTGCAACAGGATTGTGATCTCCGGCAGTCCGTCGCCATCCAGGTCCGTAATCCCGGCATCCACAATCCGGCTCAGGGTTGAGGCGTCCAGCCGGTAGCGCCACAAGACGGCCAGGCTGTCGGGGCCGGCATGCTCGTAATAAACGGCCTCAGATGGCGCCAGAGTATCTACCGGATCATGAATAGTGAGTAGTTCGAAACGACCGTTAGCATTCATGTCCCTGCCCGCTTCAACTACGCGCACAGATTGTCCCGGGGCGTCCAGGCGTTTGATACTCAGTTGGGCGGAGAGGGCTCCGACCAAGAGCAAAAACAGCAGTAATATTTTGTGGGGAGATTCCAAAGGTTGACGGTTATGACTTAATGCTACTTATTAAGTGACGGTGAGTTTAGGCAGGTCGCTCCTGATTGTGCCAAACCCGCTGGGTCGGTGCTATATGCAAAAAATTAGACGGCTCGCCAGGGGTTTGCAAGGGAAAAGCTCTCATGATGCAATCTGCCGATCCGATATGGGTGCCTTATGGCAGGCAAAAATGAATTGTTGGCTGAGATGAATCCCAGTATATTGCAAGCTCGAGTCGTATGCCGTAATTCCTCGCGACCCATCCTGTGATCAGGGGGGTGCCGTTTTCGTCTTGATCGCAGCGACTCCTATCTGAAAACGGAGCAGCTCATGGCTAAGCGTTTCCTACTCTTGGGGCTGGCACTGGCATTGGCCCCGACCCTGCATGCACAGCGCGATTTTCCATTTCCTTCCGACGAATATTTCGGGGGCGGCATCGGCTATACGCCCACCTTCATGATGTTTGATCTGGCGCAAACGTTTCCGTTCAATCCCATTGACTTGAAGGCCACCGAAACCGGCCTGCTGGGGTCGAATGGTCTGGGCTTCAGCGACTCCTCCATCGCCGCGTTAGGCAATATGCTGGTGATCCACGGGGCTGAGGGCTTTGGCAATATCACCGGCAACTGGCGCGTGGGGGCCTACGTGGGGCTGGGCTCCAAGAGTATTACCCGCGTTGATACGGCTGGCTTGCGGGTCGATCTCAAGCTGGCGCTCATGACCGCCAGCGCTTCCATCGAGCTGGTGATTCCGCTGTTCAGTAACCTTGAGATCGCCGCCGGGTCCCTGTTTGGGGCCAGCCGGGCCATTGTACAATTTGCCAAATCAAAAGATGAACCGGGCTGGGAGAATCAATATTCGTTTACTGATATTGACAGCAGTAATTATGCTGTCGCACTGTCGGGGACTTTCTTCAGCTTTCAGCCCTATGTGGCCGTCAAACTGCAATTTCTCAATCGCGTAGGTTTGCGCGTGAGCGGCGGCTATCACGTAGGCATCCTGCCCCAAAACCAGTGGACGCTGAATGGCTTTCGCAAGATCCAGGCCACCAGCGATAGCAATTTCAATGCGTTTGCCGTGCGGGTCATGCTGTATATGGGGATATAGCGCGTCTTGGCCACCATGAATGCAATGACGGAACAGCTGTGAAAAAGCAACATTATTGGATCGTTGGCGCCCTGTTGAGCGCAGCAGCTCTGAGCCTGCTGGGAGGCAAGCTGCTCTCGCAGACTGCGCGGCGGACAAGCGATGTGTACCGCAAGATCACGACCCTGAACGAGATTATCGGTCTGGTGAACAAGCACTATGTGGACCCCATTGACTGGGATGCGGTGATGGAAGGCGCCTTCGACGGATTGCTGGAGAATCTGGATCCGCACTCCAACTACATCCCGAAAGAGCAGTTTGCCACCATTGCAGAGGAGTTCGCGGGCAGGTTTCAGGGCATCGGGATTGAGTTTGACATTATCGATGACTGGATTACTGTGATTACCCCGGTCGTGGGTAGTCCCTCTGAGCGTGTTGGGCTGCGGCCTGGCGACAAGATCGTGGAGATTGACGGTAAGTCGGCCCACAAATTCACCCAGGATCAGGTGATGCGCACCCTGCGAGGGCCCAAGGGGTCAACCGTGAACATCAAGGTGCGGCGGCCAGGTCAGGAGCGGCCCCTCTCCTTCACGATCGTGCGGGACGACATACCCATATACAGTGTGCTGGCGGCCGTCATGCTGGACGAACGGACCGGCTACATCCTCATCAACCGGTTCTCCAGCACCACGGCTGAAGAAGTGGAGGCTGCCTTGCTAGAGCTGGAGGCCCAGGGAATGTTGCGCCTCCTGATCGACCTGCGGAACAACAGTGGTGGCTACCTGGAGCAGGCGGTAGAGATCGTGGACAAATTTATCGGCGTACGGGACACGCTGGTCTTTACGCTGGGCCGCGAAGCCAGTTTGAATCAGGTCCACCTGGGGCACCGGGCCGGTACCCACCCCGACTATCCCATTATCGCTCTTATAAACCGGGGGTCCGCCAGCGCCAGCGAAATCGTGGCCGGCGCGCTGCAGGATTTGGACCGTGGCCTCATCGTGGGGGAGACCAGTTTCGGCAAAGGGCTGGTGCAGCGACAGTGGCGGCTGAACGATGGCTCGGCACTGCGGGTTACGGTGGGGCGTTACTACACGCCCAGCGGGCGGCTGATCCAGCGGCCCTACGGTGAGGGTAGCGACAAGTATTACCAGGACCTGATGACGCGCAGCAACGACCCGCGGGCCCTGGACTCGCTGAAGGCCACCCTGCCCCAGTACCGCACGCGATCCGGGCGAGTGGTGTACGGTGGCGGCGGCATTATGCCGGATGAGTCGGTCCCCTGGGACCTGAAGCTCACAGACCAGACGCTACGGCTGCTGAACAACCCCGAGCGGCTTTTTTACCAGTTCGCCGAGCAGTTGGCACTGGACTTAAAAGGCAGGTATGACGACGTTGATGAGTTCGTGGACAGCTATGACCTGGGGCCGAAGGAGAAGCAGCAGCTAAGCGCATGGCTGGTTGGCAAGGGCGAGGCCGTTGAAGAGCAGCCGCTGGAAACGGACTGGCCCTACATTTCCAACCTGGTAACCAGCGAAGTAGCGGGGTTGCTGTGGGACCGGGCAGCCATGTACCGGGTCCGGCTGGAGCGGGACAATCAGGTACAGGCGGCGCTGAAACTGTTTGATCAGGCCCGCAAACTTCTGGCCCAGCGGTAGGGTCATTACGAATTGACATTCTCTGCGGGATTTTTTAACATGCTGCGCTACCAGCAAGCAGCGAAAAGTTTTGTGACCGAGTCGAGGTTTGGGGTGACAGCGCATAAGGAGGTTTTTGTTAAATGTTAGAATATTTTCTCCAAGGCGGCGGCTTCATGTGGCCTATCCTGGTGGCGGGCATCGCGGGGATAGCCTTTTCAATTGAGCGCCTGTACCACCTGTTTTCGGGCAATGTGGATGTGGAGAGCTTCACTGCCGATGTGTCCGGGACCCTGAAGCAGTCCGGGATTAAGGCGGCCATAGCCAAGTGCGATGAGGCCGCGGGGCCGGTGCGCAACATATTTCTGGCGGCGCTGGAGCGCATCGGTCTGGGGGCGTCGGAGGCGGAGAAGGCCATTGAGGCCCGCGGCACCCTGGAGATGGCCAACCTGGAGAAAAACATGGCCTGGATATCGTTCTTCATCGGGACGGCCCCCATGCTGGGCTTTCTTGGCACTGTGGTGGGTATGATCAAGGCTTTCGACGACATCAAGGAAGCCAACGACATCAGCCCCGCAGTGGTGGCGGGCGGAATCTCAATTGCTCTGCTCACAACAGCCTTCGGCCTTATCGTAGCGGTGATTCTGCAGTTCTTTCAGAATATCGCCCTGAACAAAATCGAGAGCCATGTCGTTGATATGGAGAAGGGGTCCGAGGCTCTGGTGGAGACCATTATGGACCTGGACCGGGAGGGCGCACTGAAGGCCTGACCGGGACAGGCGGCAAGATTCAGCCATGCTTCAACGTAAACGAAAAGGACTGGCGGAGATTCCCTCCGCTTCCATGGCAGACATCGCGTTTCTGTTGCTGGTATTTTTCCTGGTGACCACCACCATCAGCATGGACAAGGGCATCGGACTGGTGTTGCCCGCCATCGGGGAGGTCATTGAGGTCAACCCCAAGAACATTACTAATGTGCTGGTGAATGCCACGGGGCAGGTGCTGCTGGATGATGAGCTGGTGCCCCTGAATCAACTGCGCAACCGAATCTCCAACCAACTGGCGCAAAACGACAAGCTGATCGTATCGGTGAAAACCCACCCCCAAACCAGGCACCAGATTTACATCGATGTGCTGGACCAGCTGAAGCAGGCTGGGGCCACCCGCATCTCCATCGCGGAGCCCGATTTCTAAGGTTACGCTGGCCCTATGAAGTTCGCCAAGAAAACCAGTGCCAAGGCCGAGATTCCCACCGCCGCCATGCCCGACATTATTTTCATGCTGCTGGTGTTTTTTATGGTGACCACGGTCCTCAGAGAATATGAGGGACTGCCCCTCACCCTGCCCACCGCCACCCGGATTGAGAAGCTGCAATTCAAGCGGCACACCACCCACGTGTGGGTGAGCAAGGCGGGCCTGGTGTCTATCGATGACAAGCGCGTGTCGATGCGGTCGGTGCGCAACGTCGTGTATGCCAAAGTGGCTGAGGACCCGAAGCTGATCACCTCACTCAAGGCGGACCGGGACACCCCCATGAGGCTGATCTCCGCGGTGCAGCAGGAGTTCCGGCATGCCAACGCTCTGAAGGTCAATTACGCCGCCAGGCCGAGGGCCGACTAGCCGTGGCCATCTATCAAGATGAGTTTGCTGCGCGCTACCCCCTGCGGGTACGGTTTATCACCGCCGGTGTGGTGGGGTTCCTCGTCGTCATACTGTATGGATTTCCCCGCTTTCTCGGCGAGGAGAGCGTCGCGATTGAACGCATTGATGAAGTGGTCGAGACCATTGATATTCCTCCCACCCAGCAGTTGGAAATTCCCCCGCCGCCGGCCCGCCCCTCCATCCCGGTGGAGTCGGAGGAGGACATCGCTGAAGACATCACGATTGAGGAAACGGAGCTGGAGAGCTTCGACTGGGATGCCCCGCCCCCACCCCCGGACGAGGGTCCCACCATCAGATTTATCCCCTACGACGAAGCCCCGGTACCCATTGGCGGCTACCTCGCCATTCAGAAAAACGTGCGCTATCCCGAGATGGCCCAACAGGCAGGGATCGAGGGCTCGGTGATCGTTCAGGCGTTTGTGGACGCCAAGGGCCGGGTCACCGAAACGGTGATCTTGAAGGGAATCCCCAACACGGGATTGAACGAGGCCGCTGCTGAAGCCATCCGGCGCACCCGGTTCCGACCCGCCAAACAACGGGACAGGCCGGTGGCCGTGTGGATATCCATCCCGGTGAATTTCAAGCTGAAGAACTAGCCCCCCGGCCAAGACCGCCCTACTGCTACTGCGTGAGAGCCGCTTCCCCGCTCAAGATCGTGAGCTGTCGGCGCACCAGCTCCATCACCACGTCCATTTCCGTTAGTTTGTAGCGTTCTGCCGAGAGAATGGGTCCGACGCGGACAGTGACCGGTCCGGGCCGGATTAGCCAGGACGATTTGGGCTTGAAACGGTAGGAGCCTTCGATGCCGAGGAGGACAATGGGAGCGCCCGTGTTGAGGGCCATATGGAAGCCGCCCTTCTTGAGCGGGCCCAGCTTCCCGTTTGTTGTGCGGGTTCCCTCGGGTAAAATACCTACATGGTAGCCTTTTTGCAGACGGTCTTCAGCAGCTTCGATGGCGGCCACGGCGGCTCCAGGGTCGCTCCGGTCGATGGGAATGACATCAAAGCGCTTCACAATCCAACTCCAGAACGGATAGTTCATCTGCTCGGTGGCCATGACCCCGGTGAACTTGTCCTTGGTGACAGCGGCCAGCACAAACATGTCGATGAAACTGGCGTGGTTCGACATGAATATATAGGCCTGGTCGTTGGGAAATTCGCCCTCCACTCTGAGCTGCACGCCCAGCGACCACAGCAGCACCCGGCAGAATAGTCGCACCACCCGGAACTTTACGGAGGCTATGGGAACAAACGTACTCAGTATCACGATCGTCCCCCCGATGATGAAGATGACGTAGCCGAAGGTCCAGCGGAAAAGCGATACAAGGACCTGCTTCATGCGGCAACCTCAGGGAGCGCAAAAGGGCTTTTGAGAAGGGGGAAGAGCTTGTGGTTCGCCTTGGGAAAGGCGAAGCGGGACAGTTCCGCCAGCCGTATCCACCGGACCTGCGTGCAGCCCAGCGGTCGTGCCTCACCGTCCCGACTGATGCAGTGGTAGGCGTCGAGAGTGATGGCGAAGTGAGTATAAGTGTGCCGCACCGTCCCGATGAAGGGTCCCACCTCAACGGCGAGGCCCACCTCTTCCATAATTTCCCGCCGGACCGCTTCCGCCGACGTTTCCCCCGGCTCCAGCTTGCCGCCGGGGAATTCCCACAGACCGCCCAACAGACCGTCCGAAGGGCGACGGCAGATGAGTAGCTCGTCCCCCCGCCAGACCACGCCCAGCGCCACGGGAACCAGGGGAATGGGCTTACGGATCTCACGTCGGGGGAAGCGCTGCACCTGGTTGCTCAGGTAGGCCCCGCAGTGGCGGGAGAGGGGGCATTGCAGGCAGTGGGGTTTTTGCGGGGTACAGAGGGTGGCCCCGAGGTCCATGATGGCCTGATTAATGTCACCGGGCCGGGTGTGCATGAGGGGGGCCATGCTGCTCTCGGCTACCCTGGTGAGGGCCGGCCCCGTTTGGGGCGCCTTCAGCAGCCGGGCGAGAACGCGCCGTAAGTTCCCGTCCACAGCCGGAAGGGGATCGCCGAAGCAGATGCTGCGCACAGCGGCAAAGGTGTACGGGCCGACGCCGGGCAGCTGACGAAAGGATTCGGGGCTGGTGGGAAACTGTCCGCCGTGATCCTGCTCGATGGTGTGGCAGGCGGCGTGGAACTGGCGGGCGCGTCGGTAGTAACCCAGCCCTTCCCAGGCCTTGAGCACCTCGTCCTGACTCGCCCGGGCAACGTGACCGATGGTGGGGAAGCGCTCCAGCCAGCGGCGGTAGTAGGACTTGACCGTATCCACCTGGGTCTGCTGCAACATGACCTCAGAGAGCCAGACGTGGTAGGGGTCCGGGTCGCCGCGCCAGGGGAGCCGGCGCTGGTGGTGCTGGTACCAGTCCAGCAGCACGCGGGCGATCTCTGCGGGAAGGGCGGTCATCTGGTGCGTTGCTGCAACATACGCCAGGTCAACTCTTCCAGGTGCTGACCGAGGCTCTCCTGTCGTTTCCCGTCCAGACCGGCCAGCAATGTTTTGACCTCGTCATCCAGGCTATCGGAGAGCTGTCTGTAGAGCGCCTGGCCCTCCTTGGTGGGCACCACCCGGCTAACGCGTTTGTCATCAGCCGCCGCCTCGCGGCGCACCCATTGCCGCTGGACCATCTTGTCTGCAATCCGGCTGATGGTGCTGATGTCCAACCCCAAGCGGTGAGCAAGTGATGATAGGGGCAGTCCGTCTACGGGGAGATTCAGCAGGACCTGCGCCTGGGTCAGGCTCAGCCGGTGCCGCCGGGAAACGCCCCGCATGAGCGCCTGGAGCTGGCAGGCCAGGTCCCGAAGGATGCCGGTCATGTGCATAGTTGCAGATTACAACCTCTACCCGACCTTATCAAGGTTGGACAGGTGGTGGGCCAAGGCAGAGATGGTGGCGGGTGTGGTGCCGCAGCAACCGCCGATCATGCGGGCGCCAACTGCGAGCCACTGGTCCACATTGACCAGGAATTCATTATCCGGCACAAGTTCATCCAGGGTTCCCTCCACAGTGGGTTGCGCCCGGCCGGCGTTGGCGTACACACCGAAGGGCAGGCTGGTCATCCGTGCCAGCGCCGCCACACCTAGTCGGGCTACCGGCAGGGTGACGCAGTTGATGAGCACGCCCTGCGCCCCGCCCTGCTCAGCGTCGGCGATGGCCGCTGACAGGGGGGCACCACCCCATAGCCGCAGAGCGCCGTCCACCAGGAACGAGACCAGGGTGGGCAGGCCCGTGGCGGTGGCTGCCCGCAGGGCGATGTTGGCCTCCGCCAAGGTGATGTGTGTCTCCAGCAGCAGCAGATCGACACCATCGTGAGCCAACCAGCCCGCCAACTCGCCGTAGGTGGCTGCCGCCACCCTGTCGCCGGGATAGGCGCCGGGACTGTAACAGTCCCCCACCGGTGCGACAGAGCCGGCCACCAGGATCCGCTCGTCCGCTGCCTGGCGGGCGAGGCGCACTGCCAGACGGGTTGCCCGCCGGGCCCGTTCGCGGGCGTCGGCTTCGGCGGCGCCGGCCAATTGATAGGTGTACGTGGTGGTGCGGAAAGAGTTGGTTGTAATGATGTGGGCGCCCGCGTCGCGGTAGTCGCGATGAATGGCGCCCACGGTGTCAGGGTCCGAATCCAGGGCTGCAGCAGACCACAATGGCAGCGCAGTTCCGACGCCCCGGTGAGCCAGCTCTGTTCCCAGCGCGCCGTCGAGCAGAAGCGTGCCAGAACGTGCGAAAAGTTCGCTCAGCGAACTCATGGCTCGGGGAGACACAGCATGTGACCACAAGCTAGACTATACGCCTGTGGTACGTCCAGTAGAAAGTCGTGTTTGCGCCACGCGGCCGGGTGGTCAGGGTGCCCGTCGCGATTGGGCGCGCCTGGTACCGAATTTTCTGCGGCCAACGGCTACGAAATGGTTTAGATTTGGGGTCCTATGATAGGTCTAAGATACATTGGCGCGGCTGTCGCGATTCAGGATGAATATTCTACCATAGACGGGTGGCAACCATGACTGACTCGTTCCGCGACCACTTTCTCATCTCCATGCCGCACCTTACGGATTCGTTCTTCGAAAAGACGGTGATCTACATTTGCGAAAATGATGGAGCAGGCTCCATGGGCCTGGTGATCAACCGGCCCCTGCCCCCTGCCCAAGGGAAAACCATTCTGCAGGCCTTGGGCATAGACGCTGGCGGGGCGTCGAGCGCCATCAAACGGATCTATTATGGCGGGCCGGTTCAGCCCAATGTGGGACTCGTGCTCCACTCACCGGACTACGAGATTGAAGGGACCATCGCCATATCTGGCGAGACATGTCTGACCACCAGCGCAGAGATCATGAAGGACCTTGAAGCTGGACGGGGTCCCGAGCGCTTCCGGTTTACCATGGGTTACGCCGGTTGGGGCCCCGATCAGTTGGAGGGGGAAATCGGCAGCGGCGACTGGCTGGTGATCCCCGCCGATGCAAACTTCATGTATGAAAAGGCGGATCACGCCAAATGGAAGGATGCTGCCCGTCAATTCGGCATTGAGATTACCCAGATCTCCGGCTTCGGCGGCTCGGCCTAGGGTCGTCCAGCGGCTCGAGAAAGGCCTCTGCGCCCCGAGGTCTCGCTGGCAAGCCTGTCTGGTGGCCGCCGTGACCCTGGCCGGTGCCTTAGCGGCTCAAGTCGACCCTTACGCCGCGCTACCCCGCCATCACATTCGGCCCTCAGACCTGCCGGCGCCGTATCACAGCCGCTCAGTTGTTAACCCCCCCAAAGTAGTGCCCCAGCCCAAGGGGGCGCTGGTGAATGTTCCAGCCGGGTTCAGCGCCAGGGTTGTTGCTGAGGGATTCAGCACACCGCGCGGCATGGCGCTGGCTCCCAACGGTGACCTATTTCTCACCGAATCCAGTGGTGACAGACTGACGGTGCTGCGTGACGAGGACGGCGACGGACTGTTCGAGCACCGATGGGTGTTCTCCAGCAGGCTGGACAGGCCGTTTGGCATCGCCTTCATCGATCAGTGGGTTTACGTGGGCAATACCGGGTCGGTGGTTCGTTTCGCCTATGAGCCAGGGCAGACCAAGGCCAGTCAGCGCCCTGAGAAAATCCTGGATCTGCCCACGGGCGGCCACTGGACCCGGAACCTGCTTCACCAGGCCGAGGAGAACAAGCTCTATATCAGCGTGGGGAGTCGCAGGAATGTGGCCGAGGAGGGGCCGTATCGGGCGGCCATTCTGCGGTGCAACCCCGATGGCAGCGATGTGGAGATATTCGCATCGGGCTTGCGCAATCCCGTGGGGCTGGCCTGGGAGCCACGCAGCGGAACCGTGTGGACCTGCGTCAATGAGCGTGACGGCCTGGGGGACGATCTGGTGCCTGACTACGCAACCCACGTGGAGGAAGGCGCGTTCTACGGCTGGCCCTACAGCTACATCGGGGCCAACCTCATGCCGGGCTTCGCCCAGCCCCGGCCCGGGCTGGTAGAGCGCGCCGTGGTGCCTGACGTCCTGTTCCAGGCTCACTCTGCGGCGCTGGGGATGGCTTTTTATACTGCCGCCCAATTTCCCGAGCACTTTCACGGCGGCGCGTTCGTGGCGTTTCACGGCTCATGGAACCGCAAACAGCGCACCGGCTACAAGGTGGTCTACCTGCCGATGGATGAGCAGGGACTGGCCCTGGGATACTATGAAGATTTCATGACCGGCTGGGAGGATACATCATCCTCGAAGACTGTCTGGGGCCGGCCTGTAGAGGTGCTGGTAGACAGGGATGGCAGCCTGCTGATCACCGATGACGGCAACGACAAGCTATGGCGGGTCATTTACACTGGAGCGGGTGCGCGGGACGACTGAATCCACCGGGCTGGGCGGGCGGCCAGAGCCGGCAACAAGTGGCGACCACCCCTATCCGCAACCGGGCGCTGGGCGGTGGTCTTACTCTCCCGCCAGGGTTTTCTGGTCGCTGTGGATGAGGGGCACAAACCGAACTGCCAGATCTTCCTTTCGCACCAGCCTATTTTTCTGCCGGGTATAGATGACTAACTGCTGGTCGTATAAGGCGTGCCCAATGGGGATGACCAAACGGCCACCCTCCACCAGCTGGTCGAGGAGGCGGGCGGGAGCCTTGTCCCTGGCCGCCGCGGTGACGACGATGCCGTCGAAGGGCGCGGCTTCCGGCCAGCCGTCATGGCCGTCACCGAGCCGTAGATGCACGTTTTTGAATTGCAGGTGCGCCAGCAGTTTTCGCGCCCGGACATAGTGTTCGGCGATAATCTCGATGGAGTGAACTTGCCGGCACAGCATGCCCAACAGGGCGGTCTGATAACCCGAGCCGGTGCCGATTTCCAGCACGCGGTGCGAGGCCTGGGGCGCCAGCAGGGTGGTCATGTAGGCAGAGATGAAGGGCTGGGAAATGGTCTGTCCATGGCCGATGGGCAGCGGCCCGTCGCGGTAGGCGTCTTTCGGCTTGGTGTAGGGCACGAACAGGTGCCGGGGGAGCGCCCCGATGGCCTGCAGTACACGCTTGTCACGGATACCGCGGCCCAGGATTTGCTCGGTCACCATGCGATGCCGAAGTGCAGCCACATCGACAGGCTTTGCCATGATGGTCAACTTACACAGTGGAGCGATTTTTGGCAATCGTCCCCTTGTGCCCGCAGACTTGGCGCCGGGCCTCGCTGTGCCTGAATCAGCTGCAGGCCTAGCCAGCGAGTGATGCACTTCAGTCTGCTTGCACTGGGACGTTGCCTGGTTGTCTTTACGACGGCACCCCTGGCCGCACAGGCCGTACTGGTGGGCTACGCTAGCCTGCCTGCCGACACTTTTCGTGACGGGCCGCCCAGCACAGACCAGCCCGACGGCCGGTTTCGCAGGGCACCGCTCCAATGGCAGGGACAACCGGTACAGGGCATCTCCAGCCTGCGTCCGGTGGCGGACGCTGCCGGTGAGCAAGACGGGCACGGCTACAACCACAGCTTCTGGGCGTTGAGCGATAACGGGTTCGGGACGCGGGCCAACTCGGCCTCCTACCTGCTGTGCATCTACCGCCTGCGCTTCCACTGGAAGACGGCCAGCGGGGGCTCTGGCAACGTGGAACTTGTGGAGACTGTGGAGCTGCGCGATCCGGAAGGCAGGGCGGGATTCAAGATTCGGCGGGCGGACGAACCGCAGCGCAGGCTCACGGGGGCCGATTTTGACCCTGAGTCCATGGATGTGGCGGACGATGGCAGCTTCTGGATAGGCGAGGAATTCGGCCCCTACCTGCTGCATTTTTCCCCCTCCGGTATATTGCTCTCGCCGCCCATCTCCGCGGTGGTGGTAACCAGCAGGGGCGAGATCGTGGTGCGGTCGCCCGACCGGCCGGGGTGGAGAGGCGCCAATCTGGCGCGCAGCCGGGGCTTCGAAGGGCTGGCCTGGCTACCTTGGGGGCGGGTTCAGCTGTTGCTTGAAGGCCCACTCAGAGGGGAGACGCCGGATTTGCTGCGGCTGTTTGAATATGTTCCGGGTGCGAGCAGGGTTGTAAGCACAGCATGGCGTTATCCATTGGCGGACCCCGACCACGCCATCGGCGAACTGAGCTACTGGCCGGAGCGTGAACATTACCTCGTGGTGGAGCGGGATGGGGGTCACGGCCCACAGGCCCGGTTCAAGCAGGTATTTGGCTGGCAACCCACGGAGACAAAGCGGGCCAAGTGGCTGCTGGCCGATCTGCTGGATATCTCCGACCCACACCGACTGGCTAGTGACAGTGGACGTTTTGCCCTGCCGTACGTTACGATCGAGTCGGTGCAACCCATGGGTGATCGCACTCTGCTCATCTGCAATGATAACAACTTCCCAGCCACGGGCGGCCGGGCCGCAGATCGCCGGGACGAAACGGAGTTTGTGCTGCTACAGGTAGAATTTCCGCCGGATAAGCCTTAAACTCCCCCGTCCTATGGCCGCTGGGAGGCGTCCCCGAGGACAGGTGGACGAGGGACGTAGAGTAAGAGGATCATGCCCAAACTGTACCGCTCAGCAACGGATCAGAAAATTGCCGGCATTTGCGGCGGCCTGGCCGAGGTTTACAACGTGGACGCCAATCTGGTCCGGCTGGCGGTGGTGTTCCTGGGATTGGTGACCCAAGTGGTGCCGGTGGTGGTCACCTATCTGGTGGCGTGGATGCTGTTGCCGGAAGGACCGTCGGAAGAATAGACATGGTTCCGCCGGCCGCTTTCACCAACCGCCCTACGACCCTATTGCTGGCCCTACTGACCCTGGCTCTGGGATGTGGCAACAAAGGCGAGCTGCCAGGTGCCACCGGCGATGGGGCCGAGCTGCCGGTGCGGTTGGTGCCGGGCTTCTACTCGGCGGCGGAATCGTATTTCTCGCCCGATGGTGAGCGCCTGGTGCTCAATGCGCGGCTCATTGAGGGCGAGACTGAGTACCACGTTTACACGGTCAATCTCGACGGCACCGACATCCGTCGCATCAACAGCCTGGGCGCGGACGCCTGTTCCTACTACTTCCCCGATGGCCGGCGCCTCATATTTACATCGACCCGCGATAACCGGCAGTTGCCCAGGGGCGACTATTCCGACCCCACCAACTACCCCACCGGGGCGGAGCTTTACACCTGCAGCACCACCGGTTCCAATCTGCGGCGACTGACGCGCAACGCGCAATACGAGGCGGAGGTGTCACTTTCTCCAGATAGCCGCTGGGTGCTGTTCACCCGCATGACGGCCGGGAGACTCGACCTGTGGCGCATGCGGCCCGATGGCAGCGACCCCTTTCAGATTACCTCAACACCAGACCTTCAGGAAGGCGGAGCCTTTTACCTGCCGGCAGGCAAACGCATTGTCTATCGAGCGTGGAAGCGGGAGGACCAGGGGCAGCGAGATCTGCCAATGACCATCTATACCATCGGCCATGACGGTGCCGACCGGCAGCAGCTGACGCACGACGAGGGACTCAACTGGGCACCGCACCCCTCGCCAGACAGTGTTCATATCGTGTTCGTGAAACGGCTGCCGCCCGGCAATTTTGAGGTCTACTTGATGAATATGACCAGCGGTGAGCAGACGCGTCTCACCTACAGTGAGGCCTTCGATGGCTTTCCATCGTTTTCACCGGATGGCCACACCATCAGCTTTTCCTCCAGCCGCGACTTGCCCGCGGAGAGCCGGCGGTTAAGCATTTATCTGATGGATATCCAGGGGCTGCTGAAGGAGATAGCTCCAAGTTGAACGGCCGCTAAGCAGGCGGCTTTCCGCTAGTCTTTTTGTGCCTCCGCCAAGGCCGTGCGATACCAGCTATTGTCAGGATCCATCTTGACGGCTTTGCGCAGGGCGCGAACCCCCCGTTTCTTTTCTCCGGATTCAATATAGACCTGGCCCAAAACGTAGAAAGTATAGTGCGAGTCGGGATAGTGCTTGAGGTTTTCCTTTAGCACGGCCACGGCGCCGTCGGGGTCCTCATGCTGTTCCACGAGCCCCTCGGCTTGGCTCACCAGTGCATGGGGGGCGAAATCGTAAACGGCGCGGCCATAGTACTCCTCACGCAACTCGCCATAGCGCCGCAGCAATTCTTGCGCACCACCTACACTGTAGGCATCACCCAGCGCGGCTCGCAGGGTCACGGGCACGCTGTTCCCGTGGTGACAGGTTAAGCAGGTAACCTCGGTCAGATCCGCCAGGGCACGGCCGGTCTTGCTGGTGAGCGTCTCATTGATTTGGGCAACCATCCCCAACATGACACGGGCCACGCGTTTGGTTTCGTGATCATCGGCGGCAAAATCCACATCGGAGAAACGGTCACCGTCAGTGCCCACGTGGCAGTGCAAACAGCGCACCCCCAGTGAGCCGGCGAAGTTCCGCATGACCCCGATGAGCTCCCCCCGGTTGATGTCTTGAGGCAGGACCTGCAGATTGGTGAAGGTGCTTGGAATCTGTGCCTGAACGGCGGCCGCCAGCGCCAGCACGAGGACCGGCAGCAGGGGCAGCCGGCGAACTAATAAAGCCATGGTACGACTCCTTTGGATTAGATAGGGGTCTAACGGTTGGGGCCGGGGGAGGGTTCCCGGTACCGGAGCGGTACGGGTCAACTCTCCCTTCCCCTGAATAGGCGAATATGTGTATCTTCCAGCTATGGCAACCGCACTCACTGACAGGTCCCCGGGCCAGCTGCAGGGCGCTGAGCTCCTGCGCCATATCGCCACCGATTTCCTTGGGCTGGAGACCCACTACCCCCTCGCCGGCGGCGGGTCGACCAGGCGGGTCTATCTGGACTCCACAGCCTCCACCCTCATGATGGGGACGGCCTATCGGGGGCTGTCCACTTTTATGCAGCACTACGCCAACACTCACAGCCTGTTGCACAATAGTGCCAAGCTCGCGACCAGCACGTACGCCTGGGCCCATACCCGCATTCTCCGCTTTGTGCAGGCCGATCCGCAGAAGTACACCTGTTTTTTTACGGGCAGCGGAACCACGGCAGGGATTAACCGGCTGGCGCGGATTTACCGGCAGCTGCGGCCGGAGCGTGATACGGCGGTGGTCTCCATCATGGAGCATCACTCCAACGACCTGCCCCACCGCAAGCACCTGGGCCGGGTGATCCATATTCCCGTTCAGATGGAAGCTGACGGCATGGGCTGCGTCGATACGGAGGCGCTGGAACGCATTTTGGAGGCCGAACGGGGGCGGGTGAACTATGTCTCTGTTACGGGGGTCAGCAATGTCACGGGCATCATTAACCCCGTGGATGAAATCGCCCGGTTGGCACACAGGTATGACGCGTTAGTGCTGGTGGACGGCGCCCAACTGGTGGCACACCTGCCGGTACAGGTTTCGGGGCATGACGATCCCCTCCAGGATATTGACGCGCTGGTTTTTTCAGGGCACAAGACCTATGCGCCCGGTTCGCCCGGCGTGGTGATTGCCCGCAAGGATCACCTGGCGAAACTGGAGCCGGAGGAAGTGGGTGGGGGTATGGTGGAGCGGGTATTCGCCGAGCGCTACACCACGACGTCCGTTTTCCCGGACCGTGAGGAGGCCGGCACGCCCAACATCCCCGGTGGGGTGGCTCTGGGGCTGGCCATTGAAGTGCTAGACCGAATCGGCATGGAGTTCCTGGCGGAGGAGGAGAAACGACTCATTGACTATGCCATCAAGCAGCTCGAAAGTGTGCCCGGCGTGGAAATCTACGGTTCCACCGACACGGTCACCTGTCCCAGAGCCGCTTCCATCTCGTTCAACGTGGAGAACCTGCACCACTCACTGGTGGCGGCGATCCTGAATGACTACCACAATATTGCTGTGCGCAATGAATGTTTCTGCGCGCACCCCTACGTCATCGAGATGATGTCCGAGCGGGCCGCCGAATATGTGGCCATGAGTGATGAGGAGTACGCCGCGTCCAAAACGCCCAAACCGGGCATGGTGCGAGCCAGTTTCGGTTTGTATAGCACTACCGAGGATGTGGACGCCCTGGTGACGGCGCTGGCGGATATTGTCAAGAACATGAACCAGTACCGTCCCCACTACCGCATCGGGGACTCCGACCACGAGTACCATCACGATACCTTTTCCCTGGACCAGGAGGGGCAGTTCTCTATCCGCCAGCTTTTGGATGAGGCTCTGCAGCGGCCGGCTACCGGTGGTGATTCCGGTAGCGAGTCGGGCTGAGACATTCTACAGCGCATTTCTGCCCTGAGGGCCGGGGAGCATCATGGCCAAGCTGACGGTTCCGAGATATCCCGTCCTGCTATGTTTACTGCCCCTCATCGTGGCGGGACAAACGGCCGACCCTCTTCCAGCACCTTTACAAGCAGACAGTGTAACCGCCAGCCGGATGGACTCATCACTGGTGGGGCCGCTGTTTCACAATCCTCCGGTGGCGATCCTCAATGACCGGCCGTTCCGGGTCGACTTTTTTGTAGCCTTCGACGACACCGCGCTGGAGCGTGTGAGCCTGCTGCTCAGGAAAGAAGCTTCCCTGACCTACCGGGAAATCCCCCTCGAGGGAGAGTACAACCGGTACCAGCACGTGCTGCCGGCAGACGAACTCACCGGCAGTGTTCTAAACTACTACTTCCTGGTGGACCGCAAGGACTACGGTGTATGGGCCTATCCTACCGGCCCGGATGGGTCTATCCAGCCCTTCGTCATCGACCTGGTGCCCCCCACCCTGGAATTCTTCCAGAAACGCTACTATGATTAAGCCGGTTCGCAGCCGCATCGCCAAGCTGCGCAGTGCCATTGACGAGCACAACGTGGCCTACTATGTGTATGACAGCCCGGTAATCTCAGATGGAGATTACGATGCCCTGATGCGGGAACTGGGGGACCTGGAGGCTGAGCATCCGGAGTTGGTCACGGCGGACTCACCCACCCAGCGGGTGGGCGCCACGCCACAGGCGGAGCTGGCCTCGGTTCAGCATCGGCTGCCCATGCTCAGCCTGGAAAACGCCATGGGTGCGGACGAGTTGCGGGCGTTTGACGAGCGGGTTAAGCGCAGCCTGGACACCACTGGAGATATTGACTACGTCGTGGAGCCCAAAATGGATGGGCTGGCCGTGGAACTGGTCTACGAAAACGGATTATTTGTCCAGGGATCCACCCGCGGCAACGGCGTCACCGGCGAGGACGTCAGCGCCAATCTGCGAGCGCTGCGGGCAGTGCCCCTGAGCCTGAGCCCAACTGTCCCGCGCCCCGCCCTGCTGGAAGTGCGGGGCGAAGTATTCATGAACCGGGACGGGTTCGAAGCCCTTAACCGCAAGCGGGCCGCGGCCGGGGAGCCGCTGTTCGCCAACCCCCGGAACTCGGCCGCCGGCAGCCTCCGCCAACTGGACACCCGCATTACCGCCGCCCGACCCCTGCGCCTCTACTGCTACGGCCCCGGTGTGGTTGAGGGGCGGGCTTTTCGCAGCCAACTGGAGTTTCTGGCGAGCTTGCCGCGGTGGGGCCTGCCGGTGAATCCCGACCATCGCCTGTGCCACGGCATGGATGCGGTGCTGGCCGCTTTCGCCGAGCTTGAAAGCCGGCGCGATGACCTGCCGCATGACATTGACGGCATGGTGGTGAAGGTCAATGACTTTGCCAGCCAGCAGGCGCTGGGGGCCAGGAGCCGCTCGCCGCGCTGGGCCATTGCAGCCAAATTCGCGGCCCAGCAGGCTACCACCGTGGTGGAGGATATTCAGGCCAGCGTTGGCCGTACCGGCGCCATCACGCCCGTGGCCCAGCTGCGGCCTGTTAACCTGAGTGGCGTGACCGTGAGCCGGGCGACGCTCCACAATCAGGCTGAGGTGGACCGCAAGGACGTGCGCATCGGCGATACGGTGCTGGTGCAGCGGGCCGGGGACGTCATACCCGAGGTGGTGCAGGTCATTCCCGGGCGCCGCCGCCGGGGCGCGAAGCGCTACCGCCTGCCCACCCGCTGCCCGGTATGTGGTCACGACATCTACCGCCCGCCGGACGAGGCCGTGGCCCGCTGCGTGAATTGGGCCTGCCCGGCGCAGGTGATCGGGCGGTTCCAGCACTTTGTTTCCAAGGGTGCCCTGGATATCGAAGGGCTGGGTGAAAAGCTGGTGGCCGGCCTCATCGCCAGCGGCAGGGTGCGGACGGTGGTGGACATCTTCCGTCTCACCCATGACGATCTGGCGACGCTGGAGATCGAGCGCACCGTTCACCTGAAGGACAAGGGCGCGACCAAAAAACAGGTGGCGCTAGGCGACAAGGTGGCCGCCAAGCTGCTGGCAGCCATTGAATCGGCCAAGCAAACGACCTTTGCCCGGCTGGTCTACGGGCTGGGCATCCGCAACGTGGGGGAGCATGTGGCCCGGGTGCTGGAGCGCGCCTTGGGCGGCGACGTGGAGCGTTTCCTCAATACCAGTACCGATGAGCTGGAGGCCATCCATGAGGTGGGCCCCATTGTCGCGCAGGGAATTGTGCGCTTTGTGCAGGATGAAACCAATGCGGCCCTCGTACGGGAATTACTGGCGGTGGGCGTGCGCCCGGTGGCTGTTGAGCCGGCCGAGGAGGCGTCCCAGCCGCTGGCGGGGCAGACATTCGTCTTCACCGGAACGCTGGAGCTGTTCACCCGGCAGGAAGCCGAGGAGCGGGTGGTACGGCTGGGGGGCCGGGCGGCCACGTCGGTGAGTAACAAGACCCGTTACCTGGTGGCGGGACTGGGAGCCGGCTCCAAGCGGGCCAAGGCAGAACAGCTGGGGGTGGAGGTGCTGAGCGAGGAGGCGTTTGTGGAGCTGGTAAAAGAGCGCTAGTCCATCGCCGGCGCACAGACACTGGCGCGTTAGCTCCCTACATGATTTCGACTCATTCCCAGCGTAACTTTGGGGCCATGACTGCGGCCCCCACCATCGAAAAGACTGCTGCCAGCCCCCCCAAAAAGGGCGAGGCGCTGGAGCTCACGATTGACAGCTTGGCCTACGGCGGCGGCGGCGTCGCCCGGCACGACGGATTTGTGGTGTTCGTGAAGCGGGCGCTGCCCGGCGAGCGGGTGCGGGCGCGCATCGTGAAGCGGCGCTCGGGTTTTGCGGAGGCGGTGGTGGAGGAGCTGCTGGAGCCGTCCCCCCATGTAGCCCAACCCAAGTGCGCCCACTTTGGGGTCTGCGGTGGCTGCGCCACCCAGAACTACCCGTATGAACAGCAGTTGGAGCAGAAGCAGGCCCAGGTGCAGGACCTCTTTGACCGGCTGGGCGGCTTTGGTGGGGCGGAGGTGCAGCCCATCATCGGCAGCGAGGAGACCTACCACTACCGCAACAAGATGGAATTTACTTTCTCCACGCGCCCCTGGCTGGTGCAGCCTGCCGTTGGGGACGATACCCTCCCACCGGCTCTGGGCCTGCATGTGCCAAAACGCTTCGACAAGGTGCTGAATATCGACGCATGCTGGATTCAGCAGCCGGTGGGCAACGAGATTCTGCAGCTGGTGCGGGCCAAGTCGCTTGAGCTGAAGCTGGAATTCTACGATGTGAAGGCCCACACCGGCTACCTCAGGCATTTGGTGATCCGCACGGCGGGGGCTGGTTCGGGTAACCTGGAAGTGATGGTCAATCTGGTGACAGCCCGGCAACAGCCGGAACGACTGCAGCCGCTCGTGGACGCGCTGGTCACGGCCTTTCCCCCCATAGCCAGCATCGTGAACACCATCAATACCCGCAAAGCTGCCGTGGCCTACGGCGAGCGTGAAATTTTGCTCCACGGCAAGCCCACCATTACCGAGCGCCTGCGGGGGCTCAGCTTTGATATATCCGCCAGCTCTTTTTTCCAGACCAACACCCGGCAGGCCGAGGTGCTCTACCAGCAGATTGAGCAGGCGGCGGGGCTGTCCGGACAGGAGGTTGTGTATGACCTTTACTGTGGCACGGGCACCATCGCCCTTATTCTGGCCCGGGAGGCCAGCGAAGTGGCCGGTTTTGAGTCGGTACCCGCAGCCATTGAGGACGCCGCCCGCAATGCCCTGCTCAACGAAGTGACCAATGCGCGCTTTTTTCACGCCGACCTGTCGGCGCGCTACTTTAGCGAAAACGGCAGGCGGCTTGCCAAGCAGGTGCCGCCGGCAGACATTATCGTAGCCGACCCGCCCCGGGCCGGTATGCACCCCAAGCTGCTGTCAGAAATCCTGAACATGAACGCGGCGAGGGTGGTCTACGTGTCGTGCAATCCGGCAACCCAGGTTCGCGATGTGCGCGTGCTCTGCGATGGGGGCTACCGGCTGGCGCATATCCAGCCGCTGGATATGTTCCCCCACACGCCCCATATAGAGAATATCTGTGTGCTGGAGCGCTAGGTCCTGACCCCGGCTCTGGAAATACGGGGTCTGCGCAAGCGCTACCGGGGTGGCGTAGAGGCGCTCAAGGGGATCGACCTCACCGTTCCGCAGGGCGAGTTTTTCGGCCTGCTGGGCCCCAACGGCGCCGGCAAGACCACCGCCATCGGGATTACCACCGGCCTGGTGCGGCCGTCGGCCGGCTCGGTTAGCGTGATGGGCCACGACGTGGTGCGGGAGTTCAGGCAGGCCCGGCGGCTCATTGGCCTGGCCGCTCAGGAGCTCAACTTCGACTGGTTCTTCGCCATCGAGGATTTGATGCTGCTGCAGGCCGGCTACTACGGTGTGAGCAAGGAAACCGCCAAGCAGAACTCGGATCGCCTGCTGGATTTATTCGGGCTTACCGCCAAGCGTCGGGTCAAGCCTCGGGAGCTCAGCGGCGGCATGAAGCGGCGCTTCCAAATCGCCCGCTCGATGGTACACGACCCGCAAATTCTCATATTGGACGAGCCCACAGCCGGCGTGGACGTGAGCCTCCGGCATATGCTGTGGGACTACCTGACGCGGCTCAATGAGGAGGGGATTACCATCATTCTCACGACCCATTACATTGAGGAGGCGGAGAAGCTCTGCCAACGTGTAGCCATCATCGATGAGGGGCTTATCGTCAAGATTGGGACACCGGCGGAGCTGGTGGCGGGGATGAACAATGACGGGCTAACGCTGGCTGTGGAAGGGCTCAGCGAGGTGGTCGAGCAGGCTCTGGATGGCTACACTTACAACTACCAGAACGGCCAGTTGCGGGTGTTCACCCCCCGGCCGGAGCTGCGCTTGTCAGACATTATTGGCCGCGTCACTTCAGCAGGTGCCGTGGTCCAGGACGCCACCATCTTTCACAGCACGCTGGAGGACGTGTTTATCAAGCTTACCGGGCATGGCCTCGAGCAATAGGGTCGGCTTTCTTACCTTTGTCGCCCGCGAACTGCGGCGGTTTCTGTCGCTGTATAATCAGACTATCCTGCCCGGCTTGCTCACCACCGTGCTCTACATTGTGGTCTTCGGCAAGTCCCTTGGTAGCCGCATCGGCGACATCAAGGAAGTGCCCTACATGACCTACATTATCCCCGGTCTGGCTATGATGAATGTTATTACCAACGCCTACTCCAACAGCGCCTCCAGCCTGTTCCAGGCCAAAATCATGCGATTTCTGGATGACATTCTGATTACGCCCCTCAGCGGCTTGGAGGTTTCGCTGGGTTATATTCTTGGTGGAGCCGCCAGGGGGCTGATCAACGGTATATTGGTGCTGCTGGTGGGAATGTTGCTCACTGATATGCCCATCGAACATCCGGTGCTGGCGTTGGCGTTTCTGCTGGTGGTTGGCTGGGCCTTTGGCGGCGCCGGACTGCTGGTGGGTATCTTTGCCAAGACCTGGGATCATATCCAGCTACTGGTGAACTTTTTCCTCACCCCGCTGGTTTTCCTGGGAGGTGTATTCTACAGCATTGATATGCTGCCCGCGGCATGGCGAAATATTTCATTGCTTAACCCCCTCTACTATATGGTGAATGGCCTGCGCTACGCCGTGCTGGGGGTCTCCGATACCTCCCCCTGGTGGTCGCTGCTGGTGAGCATATCGGCCGCTGCTCTGTTTACGCTGATTGGGGCCGGCCTGTTTGCCAGGGGCTACCGCATCAAGGACTAGGCGGCCCGTGCAGCGGGTATCAAACATGTTGACTTGCTCGCGCCGACGCCTTACTATTTCTCGTCACGGCAGCGCAAGATTGCAGGTGCCATCTTTTGATCCGCTAAGCAGAGCTTATGAATATCGGGAATTTTCTGGCTCGCATTGTCTGCGACCGGCTCATTACCGCCAACAGCAATGTCCTGAAGCTGACCACAGCTATCAGCCTCATCCGGGAGCAATAGCGGCGCATGGCGCGACGGCGACTGGGTAAGATTTACGAGCCCGGGGAAGTGGAGTCTAGCTGGTACCGTCGCTGGGAAGAGCGGGGCTATTTCCGGCCTGCCCACAGCGGTGGGCCGAAGACCTTCACGGTGGTGATCCCTCCCCCCAATGTTACCGGGCGCCTCACGCTGGGGCATGTGCTGAACAACACGCTGCAGGATGTTCTGGTGCGCAGGGCCCGCATGCAGGGACTTAGCACCCTATGGCTGCCGGGCACGGACCATGCTAGCATCGCAACCGAAAACAAGATCGTCAGGATGCTTCGTGAAGAGGGCACCGATAAATCCACCGTTGGCCGGGAGGAATTCCTCGCCCGCGCATGGGACTGGGCTGACCAATACGGCGGCACCATCATTGAGCAGCTCAAGCGGTTGGGCTGCTCGTGCGACTGGAGCCGGACCGTTTTCACCATGGACGAGGGCTACTCCAAGGCCGTCATTGAGGCTTTTGTGCGGCTCTACAATGAGGGGTTGCTCTACCGCGGTGAACGGCTGATCAATTGGGATCCGGAAGGGCAGACGGCCCTCTCGGATGAGGAGGTCATTCATCGGGAGAGCAAGGGCCATCTGTGGCACTTCCGCTACCCGCTGAAGGACAGCGATGGGGCCATCATCGTAGCCACCACGCGCCCCGAGACCATGCTGGGTGATACCGGTATTGCGGTGCACCCTGATGATAAAAGGTATGCCGGCCTGGTAGGGAAGCGGGCCATTCTGCCGCTGGTGGGCCGCGAGTTGCCGATCATCGCCGATGAATTTGTCGATCCCGACTTTGGGACGGGCGCGGTCAAGGTGACGCCGGCCCACGATCCCAACGATTACCAGATGGGTGAGCGGCACGGCCTGGAGCTGGTGAACGTCCTGAATCCCGACGCCTCGCTGAACGACAATGTCCCGGAAGAGTTTCGCGGCCTGGACAGGATGGCGGCCCGCAAGGCGGTGGTGGCAGCGCTGGAACGCCAGGGGCTGCTCGAAAAGGTGGAGGAACATGTGAGCAGCGTGGGTTATTCGGAGCGCACCGATGCCATGGTGGAGCCCTACCTGTCCCTGCAGTGGTTCCTGAAAATGGAGACGCTGGCTGGCCCGGCTCGAAAGGCGGTGGCCTCCGGCAAGATCGTATTCTATCCCGAGCGCTGGGCGAAGGTGTACGACCATTGGATGGGCAATATCCGCGACTGGTGCATCTCCCGGCAGCTCTGGTGGGGGCACCGCATCCCGGCATGGTACGGCCCCGATGACCAGATATTTGTGGCGCGTACCGAGGAGGAGGCCCAGATTCAGGCCCAGGCCCACTATGGTAAGCATGAGGTTGCACTCAGGCAGGATCCCGATGTTCTAGATACTTGGTTCAGCTCCTGGCTGTGGCCGCTGGCGACCCTGGGCTGGCCGGACCCCGACAGTGCCGATTTGAAACGGTTCTACCCCACTCAGGACCTTGTGACGGCCCCCGACATTATCTTTTTCTGGGTGGCCCGCATGGTGATGTCGGGGCTCAAGTTCGATGGGCGCCCCCCCTTCAGTGCCGTCTATTTCACCGGCATCGTGCGAGACAAGCTGGGGCGCAAGATGAGCAAGAGCCTGGGCAATTCACCTGAACCCCTGGAGCTCGTTGACAAGTACGGCGCTGACGCTCTACGCATGGGCATGATGCTGATGGCACCCCAAGGCCAGGATATCCTCTACGACGAGGAGCATATCGCTCTGGGACGCAACTACCTGAACAAGATCTGGAACGCGGCCCGCTTCGTGCTAATGAATCTGCATGATGACCGCCTCCCGCCCCTTCTGGAGGAGCTGAATCGTGAGCGCCTTCAGGTCGCCGACGGCTGGATTCTGTCGCGCCTGCAAGGCACCTGTAAACGAATCGAGGAGGCCTACCTTCGTTATCGCATCAACGACGTGGCGAAGGCTATCTACGAATTTGTCTGGTCCGACTATTGCGATTGGTATCTGGAGTTCATCAAAACGCGGCTGCACGGGGACAATCAGGCTGACCAGGAGGCAGCGCTGACGGTGGCGGTGCACATTTTGCGGAGCACCCTGCTGATGATTCACCCGCTGGCTCCATTCATGAGCGAGGAACTGTGGCAGCAGGTAAGGCGCGCTGGGGAGCCCGACTTGATGGTCGCGCCCGCCCTGACCGGAGACGATCAATGGGTCAGCCAGGAAGATGAAATGAGCATCCAGCTGGTTCGCGACGTGATCACCGCCGTGCGCAGCATCCGGGCCGACATGGGCATCCATCCGGGGCAAGAGGCGGGCCTTATCGTCCGTGGACCGGCGGAGCTAACGGTAATCGTTGAGCGTGAGTCGGCCTACCTGCAGCGGCTGGCCAAGGTATCTGGTCTCACCGTCGGCCAGGACATCGCCAAACCCGACCACGCCGCCACCGCGGTGGTGGCTGCGCTGGAGCTATTTGTCCCCTTGGAAGGCCTCATCGATATGGCAGTCGAGCGTACACGGCTGGAGAAGCGTATCACAGAAATGGAGGGACGCCTGGCAAACGCTCAGCGTAAGCTCGATAACAAGGACTTTCTCGAGCGGGCACCTGCCGATGTGGTGGCCCGGGAGCGCGAAAAGCAGGCCGCCTATGACGAGAACTTGGCAAAGCTTCGGAAAAACTACCGCGCCCTGGCTTAACACTCAACACAGAAACCGTGTGTATTCACTAATTTATATTGTAGCACTCATGTTATCTCATTAATTTGAGCACGAGGTATGGAACGCTCTACCATGCAAAGCATGACCTTTGGCGATCTGCTGGCCTTTCATCGGGAACAGGCCGACCTGACGCAAAAGGAGCTGGCCGACCGCCTGGGCATACAGTATCAGCAGGTCAGTTCTTACGAGCGTAACCTCACCTTTCCCCGCAAAGGTCGGCTCATTCAGATGTGCGAAATACTCAATGCATCCTATCCCGATTTGGCTGAGGCAAAATTCCGCACCCAGCATCCCGGATTGCCCGAGGATGCGTTCCCTTACGAGAGCCGCCGCAAACTGGCTCCCATTCCCCTCATCGGTCTGGCCGCCGCCGGGAAGGGGCTGTTTCCCAATCTGGACGGCACCGCTATCGCCGCCGACGAGTACCTGGATCGCCCCGATGATCTGAAGGACGAGGCGGCCTACGGGGTGCGGGTTTATGGCGACTCCATGCTGCCCATCGTCAAGCCAGGATCCATTGTCATTGTGTCGTTGGAAGCCAGCAGCCAGAATGGAGACCTGGCGGTGGTGGTCACCCAGGACGGCGAAGCCATGATCAAGCTGGTGTATTACAAGGGCGAGGAGCTGCTGCTGCGTTCCACCAATCCCGCCTACACTGACCGGCGCCTGCCCCGCAATCAGGTGCTGCACCTTCATCCGGTGATCTACATCCGTATGGGCAGGTTGTAACGGACCCACCCCGGGTCCGGCCTACCACGACCGCACATCGGTAGCCCCTGATCCCAGCCGACATTTGCGGCCGGGCGCAAATAGCTCGACGCAGGGGTGACCGGGAGCTAGAAGCTGTACTTCAGCCCAAGATGGACGTGGCTGAACGCGTCGCCGATGGCGCTTAGGCGGCTCTCTTCACCGCCACCCAGATAGGTAACCCCCAGCTCCAAGTCCACCGCAGCTTCCAGCGCCATAAAGCCGGCCATCGTCGTGATGGAGGTAAGGAATACCGGCAGCCTGAGCACATCCATGGTGGCCCACCCTAACGGCAGATTTTGCGTCCTGTCGCACGCGCACCTCTCTGAAGAAGCGCGTCATGATATGCACGCCGTCGGCGGTCGCGATGGTGAGCAGAATCACCGGCATGGTGGTGTTGAGCATGGTGAAGTTGAACCACTCGTTACCGGTGAGGTTAAAAAGCCAGCCAAAGAAGCCCATCATGGCCAGTGTGGATAGCACGATGACCGCGAGCACCATGAGCAGCGCCGCCGGGCTACGCAGGTTGATCAGGAGTATCAGGACGAGAACCAGCAGGCCGATGCGCATGAGGCTGAGGACATCGCTTCGCACGACTTCCGCGAGAACGCCCCGTATGTAGGGCATGCCGCTGACGTAGCTGCCGATTCCGTATTCCAGAGCGGCATTTGTCTCCAGGACGCGCTGCGCCAGCTCGGCATCCGTTGTGCTCGTGGTGGGAACAACCGCCAGCATCGTAAAATCCCCGGACGGGGAGACCAACATGCCGCTGATATTAGGGTTCTCCTCGACATATCGCTTGACGCCGGCGAGTTCTTCGGGAGTCAGCTCCCGTGCCGGCATAAGATTGGCCACCTCCAGGAACCCGTCCACGCTTTCGAGCCTTTTCATGGTGGCCAGGCTTTGGACTTCATCGACAATTTCCAACTGCTCCAGGGCCCTGGTGAGGTCCCAGACCGCCGCCAGAGATTCCTTAATTATAAATGGATGTGCTCTCCTGCCCAAGGGTCACCAGCAGGGGTTCGGTGGATCCGAATGAGGCCTAAATTTCGTCCCAGATCACCCGCGAGGGCAAATCGGACGGGAGCATTCTCATGATGTCGTCTTCGATGTGGATGTACCGCACGCCTGAAGCCATGACGAGGCTGAGGACCAGAGCCAACGCGACGGCCTGCCAGGGACGGTTACTTGTCCATTGGATCAGCAGGTGTTTCATCGTGCTCCCATGTACTGGCCGTGCTCCCGGCTAGTCACCAGCTAGGACATTAAGGCGCAGTCCGCCCAAAATATAGTCGACGGCGTGCTCCCTGTGCTCCCGACTGACAGGACCTTGACCACCATTGGCTATGACCGAATCCAGGACGGGCTGCATAAGGAAGGGGGCGATGAGAGACGTCAAGATGCTGTAAACGAACTGCTCCAGCCGGCGTTCAGAAAGGCGGCCTGTGCCCATATAGGATTGAATTTTCAGACGCCATTGAGTCCGCATGTCGGGGACAATTGCTGCGAACATCGGCCCCAGATATGGAGCACCGATGGCAATCTCTTGCGCCAGGAACGGCCGCAAGTGCCCGTCACTGATGGCGAACAGAGTCGCAAACATGTCGAATATGTCGCCAATGGTCTTGTCCAAAGCATCTCTGCGGAAGACAATTTTTGCCAGCTGGCGGAATATGGGCTGAAAAGTACTTTCCAGCACCCTGAGGTACAAGGCCTCCTTGCTCGTGAAATGGTAGTAGAGCATGAACTTGTTGACGTTGGCGGCGGCGGCGATTTGCCGCATGGTAGCGCCGCTGAAACCGTGGGCGGCGAATTCATTTTCAGCGGCGGCGAAGATGCGGTTGCGGGTCTCCTGGGTTGCGGGGCGCTGAGCGTTGTCGGGGATGACTGTCATGGGAGCGAGCGGGATTGTGGATGACTAGGTGTAAATATACTGTACGTACGGTCAATAAAGCAATATCCCTTTGCAGCAGTCGCCCACCCCCAACCGCTCTATGGGCGCCTATCGCCCTGACCGTCTTTTGCAATACCTTCGCCAAGGGACTGCAAGCCTGCTTACATTTGGTGCACGCATGCCCTTGATTGACACTCTGCAACAAGATATCCTCGGCATCCCGCTGATGCGTTACCTGCTGGCCTTCCTGGTCATTTTGGCTACCCTGGTCGTGCGGGTGTTTGTTGATCGCTATCTTTTTCGGGTGCTTCACGGATTGGCCAGCCGCACCAGCACCCAGTATGACGAGCTGTTCCTTGACGCTATTCGGCGTCCGCTGGCGGCTTTCCTGCTGGTTTGGGGGGTCTATTTTGCGCTCAGCACATTCATCCTTTCTGCCGATGCAGGCGGCGCGCTGCTGCCGATCTTCAAGGGAGCTACGGCATTGATCGCAGTCTGGGGGCTCTATCGCGTATCGGATCTGTCCACCCAGTGGGCGCGGACGGCACTGGCACGCCGGGATGAGACTTTGGCAACCCAGTTTGCTCCCCTTATTCGAAAGGCCTTAAGGGTGAGCATCGTGCTGCTGGGCGGACTGATTATCATCCAGAACCTGGGCTTTTCCGTCTCCAGCCTGGTGGCCGGGCTGGGGATTGGCGGTCTGGCTATTGCTTTGGCGGGTCAGGATACCCTAGCCAACCTGTTCGGTTCGCTGGTCGTTCTCACCGACCGTCCCATGGTGGTGGGCGACCGTGTTCAGATCGGAACTGTTGCGGGTACGGTGGAGGCGATCGGGTTCCGGTCTACCCGCATCCGGACCTTCGATAAGAGCCTGGTGGCCATTCCGAACAAGCTGCTGGCTTCGGAGACCATCGAAAACTGGTCTGCTCAGCCTGGGCGGCGCGTACGCATGACGGTGGGTGTGCAATACGACAGCCCGCCTGACAAGATTCGAGAGCTGTTGGTAGGAATACGGTCGCTTCTGGGGGGCAATGGCCAGATAGAGTCGGAAGGGCAGTATGCGCACTTCATTAATTTTGGCCCCTCATCGCTGGACATCCTGGTGAACTACTTTACCAAGACCACCGATTATCAGGAACATTTGAAGGTTCGGGAAGCGCTCAACCTACAGATCATGGCCCTGGTAGATTCCCTCGGACTGGCATTTGCCTTCCCCAGCACCACGGTCTATTTCGGGGAATCACCCCCCAATATCTCAGCCTCATCCTGATCTTACTCGAAGAACGGCGCACCGGCCCCAAACTGGCGACTAGTCCTGGCCTACCCGGGCATTACTAAAAAGTGCCTGTAGCGATCGCACCTTAAAGCCGCCCGACTGCACTCGACGGATGGCACGCACCATCGCGCGGGCGCCGCTAAGGGTTGTAATCACCGGAATACCGTGGTGAATCGCGCTCTGGCCGATGGCGTACTCATCCTCGCGGGCGCGCGCCCCCAAGGGCGTGTTGATCACCAGTTGAACCGCGCTGTTTCTGATAGCGTCGGCCACATTGGGGCGCCCCTCCCCTACCTTATATATGTGCTCGGCGGAGATGCCGTTCTGGCGCAAGAATTGGCACGTACCCTCGGTGGCAATGATGTGGAAGCCTAGTTCGGTGTAATCCCTGGCAATTGTAGCTACCTGGGCTTTGTCAGTGTCGTTCACTGAGATAAAGACGGCGCCTTCCACGGGAAGTTTTGAGCCTGCTCCCATCTCCGCTTTGGCAAAGGCGGCCCCCAGACCCGTATCCAGACCCATGACCTCACCGGTAGATTTCATCTCGGGTGACAGGTAAACTCCGTCAGCCGGAAACTTATCGAAAGGAAATACCGGCTTTTTCACCGCAACCACGGCGGGCACACGGCCGTCAGCGAGGGCGTCCAGGTTGGCGCCTTGAGTCAGGTCCTGGAGACGTTTACCCAGGGCGATTTGCGCAGCCCACTTAGCCAGGGGGATATTGCGGGCTTTGCTTACAAATGGCACGGTGCGGCTGGCGCGGGGATTAACCTCCAAAACGTAGAGGGCATTGCCCTGTAGCGCAAATTGAATATTGACCAAGCCCTTGACCTTCAGCTCCAGTGACAGGAGCCTGGTATAGCGGCGAATCTTTTCCAGTGCCTCGGGCGGCATGGCGTAGGGCGGCAACACGCAGGCGGAATCTCCACTGTGGATACCCGCCTCTTCAATGTGCTGCATGATCCCGGCGATGAGAACATCGTCCCCGTCGCAAAGGGCATCCACGTCAAATTCGTAGGCGTCCTCCAGGAAGGCATCAATCAATATGGGATGTTCCCATGATACGTCTGTGGTGCGTTGGACGTAGGACTCCAGGCCCTGGCGATCATAGACAATTTCCATGGCCCTGCCGCCCAGGACGTAGGAGGGCCGCACGAGTACTGGGTAGCCCACCTCTTCAGCAACCTGGGCCGGTTCATCCACTGTGCGGGCGATGCCGTAATCGGGTCGCGGGATATCCAGGCGGTCGAGCAGGGCACCGAACTTTTCACGGTCCTCTGCCAGATCGATGGCCTGAGGCGAAGTGCCCAGGATTGGTACCCCCGCTGCCGCCAGTCGGTTGGCAATATTCAGGGGCGTCTGGCCGCCAAATTGGATCAGCACACCGTCGGGTTGCTCCAATTCAATCACGTTCATGACGTCCTCAAAGGTCAGCGGCTCAAAGTAGAGTCGATCGGCTACGTCGAAATCGGTCGAGACAGTCTCGGGGTTGCAGTTTTGCATGATCGCTTTCACCCCCAGGTCCTGTGCGGCAAAGACTGCCTGGACGCAGCAGTAATCGAACTCGATACCCTGGCCAATACGGTTGGGCCCGCTGCCCAAGATGAGCACTTTACGGCCGCTGAGGGGTTCCAGCTCCTGCTCGGTCTCGTAGGTGGCGTAGCTGTATGGCGTCTGGGAGGCGAATTCTCCGGCGCACGTATCCACCGCCTTGTAAGTTGGGACGACCCCCAGGGACTTCCGCAGGTCGCGGATTGTGTCTTCCGTAACGGGAATGCCCGCAACAGCAGAAGGGACCATTCTTGCAATCTGCCGGTCTGAATAGCCGCGCGATTTGAGCCCTATTAGCGCGGGCACCAAGGTTTTACGCCGGGCCGGGTCGTTTTTCCCCTCCAGCGAAACAGCAGCGGCCAGCTCCACCCCAGCACGCAGCATATCGGCAATTTGCTGGAGGAACCAGGGGTCGATCCCGGTGACGTCGTGCAGGACTTCCACGGATCTACCCTGCTGGAGCGCCTCCCTCACTTTTAGCAACCGAAAGGCGGTCGGGAAACGCATTTTCTCCAGGTCAAGAGGGGGTCCAGCCTGTGCAGGTCGAGGTTCCAGACCATCCAACCCCACTTCCAGAGAACGGAACGCCTTCTGCAGGCTCTCGGGAAAGGTGCGCCCGATGGCCATCACCTCGCCCACTGCCTGCATCTGAATGCCCAGAACACCGCTGGCCCGGGGGAACTTCTCGAAGTCGAAGCGCGGCACCTTGGTCACAACGTAGTCGAGTGCGGGTTCGTAGGCGGCCAAAGTCTGGCCGGTAATTTCATTCCGGATCTCATCAAGCCGATAGCCCACGGCCAGGCGAGCCGCCACCTTGGCGATGGGGAAGCCGGTGGCCTTGGACGCCAGCGCCGAGCTACGGCTGACCCTGGGATTCATCTCTATGATCAGCATGCGGCCATCGCGTGGATGAACCGCGAACTGTACGTTCGACCCGCCCGTCTCCACGCCGACGGCCCGGATGCAGGCCAAGGCCCAGTCCCGCATCTGCTGGTATTCCTTGTCAGTGAGGGTCTGTGCGGGAGCCACCGTGATGGAGTCGCCGGTATGCACCCCCATGGGGTCGATATTTTCGATGGAGCAGACCACAAGAGCATTGTCGGCGCTGTCCCGCATGACCTCCAGCTCGAATTCCTTCCAGCCAGTCAAATCCTCCTCGACACGGCATTCTCCCATCGGACTCGCTGCCAGAGCGGTGGCCACCTGCCGGGCATACTCCTCCTGATTGTAGGCCATACTGCCGCCGCTGCCACCGAGCGTAAATGAAGGGCGGATAATGACCGGCAACGGGAGCTGCGCAGCCAATTCCTCAGCAGCTTCGAGGGAGGTCACCCGACCGCCCTGGGCCGTGGGAATGCCGACGGAGGCCATGACTTCCTTAAACTGCTCGCGATCCTCGGCCCGGCGGATCACCTCCACATTGGCACCCAACAGCCGGACGCCGTGCCGCTCCAAAACACCCTCCTCAGCCAGGGTTACTGCGCAATTCAGCGCTGTTTGGCCACCTACGGTGGCTAAGAGTGCCTGGGGTGACTCTTGGGCGATAATCTGGGCGACGGTATCGGGAACAACAGGTTCAATGTAGGTTGCATCAGCCAGCTGGGGATCGGTCATGATCGTAGCTGGATTGGAATTTACTAGGACTACCCGATAGCCCTCGTCCTTTAGGGCCCGGCAGGCCTGAGTTCCGGAATAGTCAAATTCAGAAGCCTGACCAATGACAATCGGGCCGGCACCCAATATGAGGATGCATTGCAGGTCTTTATCGCGTGGCACAGCGGCAACGCCCCCGGCTTTGGGGAAAAAAGGAAACAGTTATGGCGGGAACGGATGGAGCCGGTGGCCAGGCAGTGCTAGGCGTCGCCGTCAAAGTAGGCCAACGCAATTTTTTTGCGTTTGTTCATTCTCAGGCGTAGTTCGCGCCCACCCCCGACCAGCGCGGCGTCAATCACTTTGATATAGGGCGCCAGTTCAGTTGCGTCGGGGAATAGCGAGCCCAGGGAATTGGGGCTCTCACTGAAAAACTTGTCCTGAAAGGTGTTGTCGTCATCATCCGGGTAAAGGGGCAGATAGTGGATACCCTTCTCGACCAGATCAAGGAAGAAGTGGGTTCCGAAGGAGACTTCCGGCGTATAGTCACCATCGCGATAGGCAATCTCGATGAGCGCCTTGGTGTTGTTGATTTCGCTATACTGCACGGGGATGCCCAGACTGATGTTGTTACTGCCCCAGCGACCGGGTCCCATCAGGATAAACCGAGAATCGGCCAGCTTTTGGTTGATTTTGCCTACCAGGCGCGCAAGTCTGCGACGGGTATGATTGTCCGTCAGTTGGTAGTATGCCCGGGGATCGCAATAGATGATGTAGTCGAGCCGGTCGACACGCCCATTACGCACATGCCGCCGCGTACTGAAGAGACGGTCCTGGGAGGGAATGTTTTTTGGAATGGCCACCGCCCTCTCCTCCGTCCGCCGGACCAGGGGACGCGCCTGCAAGAGATAGAGGTAATCGCCATCATGGGAGAATTCAATGTCCATGGGGGATTCATAAGCCTCTTCCAGCACTCGCAGTATTTCGCTAAACATTCGCGGCACGGGGGAGTTTTTCACCAGATTTTCGAAAGTGACGACCCCTCTTGGATAGTGCCTCGGTGATACTTCGGTGATTGGGGCTTGGAGGTAATCGTCCTCCTCCAAAGAAAACATGTTTTCATACTGCCTTAGCCGTTGGTCTGATTGCCAGAGTTTTTTCAGCGTGATGATTTCGTAGCTATTGGTAGCGAGGTTAATGACGTCCACCAGGGTCTGCGAATATTTCTTTTGCTCCGCAAGGGTTGACTCTGGTCGCAAAGTCGGCGCAGAGAGTGCGATCAGCCGAGGGTAGTCATCGCCTACCCTGTCGACGGCTCGGGTGCCGAGCCCGACGACCAGGCGGAGCAAACCAGCTTTTTCACGGATTTTCGGATTCCACGTATAGTCATTGCGCGATAGGGCCACTCCGGAGTATGCCGGCAGGAAGAAGTGTCCATATTTGAAGCCCACCACTTTTTGGATCAGAAGCCCGATTTTCTCATCGTAATCCAGCAGGTCGCGCTCCTGCCGGTAGGTGATAGGGTCTGGTGCCAGCCCACTGGCATAGACCTCGCCGATGGCGGCCAGCAGGGAAGAAAGGCGCTGATCGAGAGTACCTTGGTTGCCGAGAAAAATGCTCTGGTACTTGCCGGAGAAGGCCGCCTTGAAGTTGTCTTCCAAGAGACTGCTGGAGCGCACAATGAGGGGGTGCTTGCCCACGCGCTTCAGCAGGGCGCGGCACTGCGTAACGACGTAAGCTGGGAACTGGCCATTGCGGAAGACCTCTTGCACAACGGGGAATTCGTTTCTGATCTCCTCGGTCGTCTTGTATTTCTGGTGTTGATATTTGGTCAAGCCATTGAGCGTGAGAAAGTCCTCGAACGCATCTGTACGCAGGAAGTACGACTCCGGAATTCGAATCATATCCCCATATTTTGAGCCGAGCCGGGCCTGGATCACCTTGTGCCCCAGGAGCATCCCTGCCGCCTTGCCGCCAATAAGCCCACGCCCTGCCGTCGATCCCAGGGTATGATCAACCAGCGGCTCCATGTCGCGAATGGTGAGGTAGTGTTTGGCGATCCGGATGTAATCCAGATGGTTGCTGATAAAATTGCGCAGCAGAGACACCCGCAGGCCGATCACCTCTTCCTTGGGCAGAGGATTCATGAGCGGTATGGCGCAAAATTCACGGACCTTGTCTGCCAGGACGCCAAAGGAGACATCCGACAGGTTGGCGATGTTCTCCAGGGCATAGATGTAATCCCGCTTGACCACCGAAAATATCAATTCGTCAATCTCGCGCCCGGAAAGGTGCTCGGTGGCGGCCTGCAGCGTGAGTCGCCGGATCAGCCGTCGCTCGTTGGATGACCAATGCTCGGGACCGACGTTGGGATTACCCGTCTCCTGGTCGTAAGTGAAGGTCTTGGCCTCCTTGCGGGCCTGTTCGTAAATGTTGTCGATGGAAACGTACTGTCTCTCGTGAAGACTCACGAGCAGCTGCAGGTAGATCCGCTCCTCCAAATGAGGATATGCGCGAATCTTATCCTGCATCTTACGGTAGGAGGGTCGGGGTTTGCGGGGTGCTGCTGTCTTGGCCTTGGTCACCGATTTAACCTCACCAGGAGGCGTATCGCCCGAGAAGTTAAGGTCGGCTATGGCCTAAATAACAGTCCGCACTAGCGGCGTCGATTCTTTTACCAGCAGCTGGCAGGTTGCAGCAACCCGGACGATCTAAACCCAGCCCCGGAGGTGGCAGGCCTCTGCAACCCGGGCGATGGCAATCATGTAGGCCGCCTGGCGCATGTGGATGTCTTTTCGGGAAGTATACTGGCTGTAGACCTCGTGAAAGGCGCGGGTCATCCTCGCGTCCAGGCGCTGGTGCACATCAGCCAGCTCCCAATAGAAATTGTAGCTGTTCTGAACCTGCTCGAAGTAAGAAACAGTGACGCCGCCGGCATTGGCCAGAAAGTCAGGAATGACAAACACGTTGTTCTGCTGCAGAATTAAATCTGCCTCCGGGGTGGTGGGCCCGTTGGCCAGTTCGCAGACGATTCTGGCCTTGATGTGGCTGGCATTCTCAGCAGTGATGATCCCCTCCAGCGCACTGGGAAACAGCACGGTCACATCCTGCTCCAGCAGATCATCATTGCTCATAGGTTGCGCCTCGGGATACCCCTCCAGCGATCCATGTTCCTGCTTGTAGTTAACCACATCGCCGGCAGCTAGACCATTCTTGTTGTAGATGCCGCCGCGCGAATCGCTGGCCGCCACCAGGGTCAGCCCCAGAAGTTCCTCGCCCAGCAGGGCCGCATACTGGCCGGCGTTGCCAAAGCCGTTGATGGCCATGGTGCCGCCTGTGAGGTTGATGTCCAGCAGCTGAGCAGCCTCCCTCACGGTGTAGATGCCGCCTCTGGCGGTGGCATCGCGGCGGCCCTGTGATCCCCCCAGAGGAATGGGTTTGCCAGTAATCACGCCGGGGTGGCTCTCCCGCACAATCTTCTCGTACTCGTCCATCATCCAGCCCATGATCTGGGGAGTCGTGTAGACATCTGGGGCAGGCACATCTTTGGTAACACCCAAAATATGGGCCACGGCACCCATGTACGCCCGTGCCAGGTTCTCTTTTTCCCGGTCTGATAATTCCTTGGGATTGCAGGTGACGCCACCCTTGGCGCCGCCGAGAGGTATCCTAACCACAGCCGTCTTCCAGGTCATCCAGGCTGCGAGGGCCCGCACGGTGTCGATCGTCTCGTCGGGATGCCAACGCAGGCCCCCCTTGGTGGGGCCCAGGGCGGAGTTGTATTGCACCCGGTAGCCGTGAAATATACGCACGGTGCCGTCATCCATCTTGACCGGCAGGGTGACCTTGAACTCTCTTTGCGGCCAGCGCAGAAACTCCCGCATGGGGGCGCTTAGTCCCAGCAGTTCGGCGGCTTCATCAAACTGCTGTTGAGCGATGGCGAACGGATTGGTCTGGTTCATAATTGGATTCCCGGCAGTGAAAGGGTAAAAGGGTTAGCGCTGTGTGGGTTCGAAAGGGTGTTCGGTGGCGAGCTACAGCGGCTCAAATACATGCAATATTCAGCGCCTGAAGTTACCCACTAGGCACCACGTGTCAAGTACCCAATGGGTCCCGAGGGCAGTTCGTTTGTGCTGCTGCCTGATTCACCCGTGGAGCTAGATCGTGAAGTTTTCCGCCTCTGGCCGAGTTAGCCAGTCTGCCAGCGTCTGCGCATTGCGGTCTTTGTCGGACAGGATAGGATGGCTGATAGGCCAGTCAATGGCCACGTCGGGGTCGTCCCACCTGATGCCTGATTCGGCAGCTGGATTGTAAATGCCCGTGCACTTGTACTGCACTTCGGCCACATCGGTTAGCGCGCAAAACCCCCGGGCAAATCCGGCGGGTGCCCATATCTGAATGTGAGTCTCGGCATCGATTTCCAGGCCGAACCAGTGACCCAGGGTGGCTGAACCCTTGCGAATGTCCACGGCAACGACAAAAGCCCGGCCCACGGTTACCCGCATCAACTTCCCCATGGGCGGCTCCCACTGGAAGTGCAGGCCACGCAGGACCCCTTTCGCCGACCTGGAATGATTGTCCTGCATGAAATTCAGTTTCAGGCCGACTTCACGGGCAAATACGTCCTGCCGGAATGACTCCATGAAAAATCCGCGCCCGTCCCGATGTACGTCGGGGGTAAGAACGTAGACTCCTCCCAAGTGAGTCGTCTCAGCCTTCAATCCCGTACCCCCCGGCCAGGGCGACCGTCAGGCTTGGAGCTGACCGATGGTAGTTTCCCATGACGAAATCGTGGAGCGCTGTGCGGCAAGTTAACCTCCCTTGCCCGAGATAGCTGCATACGTCTTCTTGCCCCGCAGGTAGTAGGCCCACACAATGCTCACCGGCTGAAGGAGCGGGGCTAGTGCCCGGTCGGATAGCTGCCGAAGGCGCTGCACCTGTTGGCGCTTGCGCCAGATCAGCAGCGGATGGCGTAGCAGCCAGGCGTAGGCCGCCACAACCGCCGCTGCACGCGCAAAGTCCAGGGTGAGCAGCGATTTGACCACCAGGACCAGGTCCAGTAGCGCCCTGGCCGGCGCGACCCAGAGCAACCGTAAAGCGGAGTAGTTTTTCAGGAGCATGAACACTCCATTACGGTGGTTGTAGTAGTGTTTTCGAGACTGTCCGCGGCCCAGGGTGCCGCCACCATAGTGGTAAATGACGGCCTCTGGACAGGCCCGCACCCGATAGCCCCTCAAGTGCAGGCGCCAGCACAGGTCGATTTCCTCCATGTGCAAGCGAAAGTCCTCGTCCAGCAGACCGGTCTCGGCCAGCACATCCTTGCGAATGGCAAAGGCCGCGCCTGAAGCCCAGAACAGGTCCACCGCTTCCTGATATTGACCCCGGTCCTCTTCAATCGTATCAAAGACCCTGCCCCGGAGGTACGGATAGCCCAGTTGATCCATGAAGC